>JAILPF010000461.1 GCA_024699575.1 Acetatifactor sp.
AGCATTGCCCAAATGCAGAGAGCTGGGACTTAATAAAGTGCTCATTTCTTGCATCAAAGGAAACGAAGGTAGCAGAAAAACAATCATCAATAATGGCGGAGAATATGAATCCACCGTCTATGACTCTGAAATTGAATTGACGGACGTTGAAAGATATTGGATTAACTTTGCAGATTGACTACTTTAAATTGACCGAACAAACAACATTAGGGGCAACAGCCCTCTTATGCGTATCATTGAAATAGAGTATTTTGAATGATACGTGGAAGAGAGCTGTTGCCCCTTTTTTAAGATGGCTCTGCGATACGGGATACTCCGACGTAGATATCGGAAACCTCATACCATGTGGGATAATCTGTTATGCCGGTCTGGGGAAGGTTGAAGATTCGCTGAAAGGTTCTGACAGCTTCCTGCGTGTAGGGACCATAGATGCCGTCCGCTATAATGGTGGGGATTGCAGGATAATTTCTTGCAATACGGTTTAACTGTGTCTGAAGCTGGCGGACCTTTTCGCCGGAGGAACCAATATTCAGAGCGTATCCGGGGTAGGAGGACGGAACACCTGATATGGCATCCGCCGTGTTGATAAAAATATCATTTCCGTAGTAGTATCTTAAGATTTCGATGGCAGAATATCCTTCACTTGCAAGATATTGAGAACCCCATTGGCTTAAACCTCTGCAGTTTACTCTATCTCCGTCACAGTAAGTGGTAAAAATCGGTTGACGTACACCGGGGCGGGACAAGTAATTTGCAAAGACACTGTCCACAAGATAATCAATGTTTTCATAGATATTTCGACCGTAAATCCACTTTTGGTCATAGGCAGTGGAGGAGGTGATGGTAAAGGAATATCCCTGGCCTCTGTACCATTCTGTGAAGACTCTGTTTAGAGTGAAGGACATAATGACTAACACATTGGCGTAGATGGCGCTTTCCTCCCAAGTGGAATAGATTTCGCAGGAGGCAACATTTTTAATATAGTCCCGGTATCTGACCCAGTAGTTTGGAGCACTCTGATCGCTCGGAACTCCATCGTGTACAATGATGTATTCCGGGATGACCACGCGGCTTAGGACAATTTCTCCGGTGTCCGGGATGGACTTGATTTCCTCCTCAGGAATTTTGGGTGGATAATCGCCATAGAGGGTGTGGGCAGGGATGGTAATCGTATTTTCTGCTTCATTGTCCGCTGAAGTGATGGGAGTCAATCGAATCGTTTGCAGAGAAAGTTCGCCGGGAAGTATTTCGGAGCCGGTGAGCGTGATGGGCTCATAGCCTTGTGCACTGACTTGTATGTTATAACGGGCATAGGGCTGTTCGGTTTCGTCGGGAGAGAGAGAAAGAGATGGATTGGGAGCAGTCAGCTCTATAGTCTCTGTCTGACCGGAGTTATCCGTTGTAAGAGTGATTTCAGGAGTGCCCGGGATATCGGCAGAGCTAATCTGTACAGTTGCATCTTCCACTGGGATCATACCGAGTGTAGAGGTGACGCTGACCTTCATGGTTCCGGTATAAGAGTTATTGATGTCCATTTGTTTCCTCTGTGTGTGTTCATTGTTATACATATATGAATGCTATTATAAAAAAATGATAAAAAATGTATTGACGGATTTGTATACTTGATGTATTATTGTATTACATTATTAATACAGTGATTAATGCAGAGAAAGGAAGGATGAGAATGGCATGGGAATTAGATTCTGACAGACCAATCTATGCACAGCTTGTGGAGCGGATACAGATGCAGATTGTGTCCGGTCAATATGCTCCCGGCGAAAGGCTCCCTAGTGTCCGGGAGTTATCTGCCGAAGCGGCAGTCAATCCCAATACGATGCAGAAAGCTTTTGCAGAGTTGGAGCGGAGCGGCTTGATTATTACACAGCGGACCAACGGTAGAACAGTGACGGAGGATGCGGAAATGATTCAAAAAATCAGGAAAGATCTTGCTTCTGAACATCTGGAATTATTTTTTGCCAAGATGATGGAGCTTGGATATACCAATGAGGAAATAGAGCGTCTGATTCATGAGTTTTATGTGGAAAAAAGAGGCGGAACAGATAAATAAGGGTGAAAGGAGAGATAGAAATGAGTGAATTGGTTGAAATATCAAATTTATGTAAATCATATCAGTCGGGAAGTATGGCAGTTGACAATGTCACACTTACACTTCCCAAAGGAAAAATCATCGGATTATTGGGACCGAATGGCAGTGGAAAGACCACTTTGATTAAGATGCTGAATGGACTGCTTACACCCAGTGCAGGAAGTCTCTTGATTAACGGAATGGAGGTTGGACCGGAGACGAAAGCGCTGGTTGCATATCTTCCCGATCGTTCCTGTCTTGCCGAGAATATGAAGGTTTCTGAGATTGTAAGTTATTTTGAGGATTTCTATGCGGATTTTTCCAGAGAACGCGCGGAGCAGATGCTGAATAATCTGGGAATTGACGCATCTGCCAAACTGAAAACCCTCTCCAAGGGAACCAAAGAAAAGGTACAGTTGATACTTGTTATGAGCAGAGCGGCAGACTTATATCTTTTGGATGAGCCGATTGCAGGTGTTGATCCCGCAGCAAGAGATTACATTCTTCGTACGATTATCCAGAACTATAACCCTGAGGCTACAGTAGTCATTTCTACACATCTGATCAGTGATGTGGAACAGGTTCTGGATGAGGTGATTTTTATGAAATACGGCAAGCTGGTGCTATACACTTCAGTGGATAATATCCGTGAGCAGCATGGAAAATCAGTGGATGCATATTTCAGGGAGGTGTTTGCATGTTAAAGAAGATAATGAAGTATGAATGGAAAAATACCGCGAAGCTGGGCAGAGTTCTTCTGTTGGCCATTCTTATAGTAACGGTTTTGGGAGCAATTGTGTTACAGACACCAATGTTCTACAGGTTATTTGATGAAGCGAATGGAATGAATGTCATTAATCTGATGACTCTTATGATGGGGGGATTTAGCTTTGTCTTCTATGTGATTCTGCTGTTGGGTGCAATGTACGGTATGCTGGTTTTCGTCGGTATCCATTTTTTCAAAACAATGTATGGTTCGGAGGGATATTTGAGCAATACTCTGCCGGTGTCCTCTCATAACCTGCTTTTCGGCAAGGTGTTTGTGTCCGGTGTATGGTTACTTTTGATGGAAGCGGTTGCTATGATGTCCGGAGCAGTCTTGCTGCTTTCCCTTGGCTGGGGCTTGGTGCACGGAGATAATCCGGATATGTCGCTTTGGCAGTTTATGCGGGAAGCGGTTCAGGCATTCGTTACACTGGTAAAAGAAGGCACTTTTGATGGCTTACACTTGGGCGGATGGATGACGTATATCTTTGCTGTTGCTGTGATCAGCCCGTTTATTTCCGTGATGAATCTGTTTGGTTCATTAACCATCGGTCAGCTCTCTCGCAAATATAAATTAATGGTGGGAATCCTGACCTACATTGGTCTGATGATTGCACAGTCGGTGATACAATCCTTTGTATCCAGCTTCGGGATGGCAAACAGTCTCCAGAAGATATATGATGGAACAATGACATCAACCATTCCGTTTCTCGGAAATAGTGCAACGAACTTTATGACTTCTGTTGCGATAGCAGTGATTATGTACTTTGTATCACACCATATCATTACAAATAAACTGAATCTGGAATAATTGAGAGGGAGCTGTCACATAGT
>JAILPF010000482.1 GCA_024699575.1 Acetatifactor sp.
ACCAACAGAGAGAAATGAGGTTGTGGAGCTGACGGTCTGGGATTGGGTCGGAGATTTGAAACGAATTCAGATAAAAGATTTCAAGGGCAATCCCCTTCCCTTCCAGGTATTGGATTCTGAACTTGTGAATTATTGGGACCACAAATATGTGCGCGTACTTGTGCAGACGAAAGTGCCAGGGTGTGGCTACACTACGGTGGTACTGTCTGAAGCTGAGCTTTTGGAATATCCGGTTTATCTGCAGAGCGGTGAACAGGTGGCGAGATTTTTTGATGATTGCACTCTGGAAAATGAATATCTGCGTGTAAAAATTGATGCTTCAAGCGGTCGCGTTACCTCTATGGTTGAAAAAGCAACAGGACAGGAAATGATTGCAACCGGTGAGGACGCCGGCTTAAATCTGATCGATACAGAGACGGCGACCTCCAATGCATGGAATATTGGACGACACATTCAGAGGACTCCTCTAAATAAATGTCTTCGTCTGGAAAAAACAGCTTCGGGGGAACTGCGAAACAGCGTGAAAGCTACTTTCGCAATCCGTGAATCGAAGGCAGAGATTGTTTACAGCCTGGAAGCGGGTGCAAAAGTGCTTAAGATGGAAATGAAGGTTGACTGGCATGAGATTGGCAAAGAAACCATTCCGGTATTGGAGTATAAGGTTCCTTTGTCCTATCAGACGGAAGGTTTCTTATATGACGTTCCTGCCGGCGTAATTACCAGAGAGGCTCTGAATAATGATGTACCCGCTCTGAAATTCGGTCTGGCAAAGAATGGTTCCGGAAGGAGTGTGGCATTATACAGTGACTGTAAATATGGGTATCGTGGATATCCGGATGCTTTGGGACTGACCCTGATTAACAGTTCCACAAGCCCTGACCCTTATCCGGAACGTGGAATTCATACTATGACACTTTGGATGGGAGCTTGCGAGGCAAGTCCGGCGCAGGCGGAAGAAATTGCATGGAATTGCCAGCATAAATTGTTCTACCAGCCATCCAACTGCCATTATGGAAAACTGCCTATGGAGGACGGATTGCTTTCGGCAGCAGGAGAAAATGTTTTCCTATCCGCGGTGCTGTTGGATGCGGATGGAAATCTGCTGGTGAGAGGATTTGAACTTGCAGGAGAGAAATCTGAGGTCAAACTGAATTTTGAACGACCGGTTTTAAAAGCGGAGCCGGTGAAGCTTTTTGGCGAAAAGACAGATTTGGAGATTTCGGCAGAAGAGGATCAAATATGTGTTAACGTCAGTCCGTATTCGATATTTGAATGTAAAATATTCTTTGCATAAAATGCATAGACCTTGCGGACAACCACGCTGTATGCTATAGTTAGGGCAACGAAGGAAGTGGTTAAAACGAAGGAACGGATATGGCAAAAAAAGAGAGAATAAAAAGAAGGCATTTGGCCTGGAATAAACTGGATAATACGGCACAATTGTTCCCTGTAATCGCTACGGAGACTATGTCCAATGTATACCGTATTTCCGTCACACTTACGGAGGAAGTGGACAGATTTCTGCTCCAGGAGGCACTGGGGCGGATTCTGCCACAGTTCTTAATTTTCCGCATGCGTCTGCGTACGGGTTTCTTTTGGTACTATTTTGAGGAAAATACGAAAGCGGCACCGATTGTAAGGGAGGAGTCGAGTGGCCCCGGTGCCTACATTGATAAAAGTAAAAATCATTATTACATGTTCCGGGTTACCTATTATAAGTGTCGTATCAACCTGGAGGTGTTCCATGCGTTGACGGACGGCACAGGTGGATTGATTTTTTTAAAGGAACTGCTCTATCAATACTTGAGATTGAAGCATCCTGAGATTTTGGAGATAGAGAAGGATAAGATTTCCTCCGGTATCTTTCTGGATCAGGAAGACAGTTATGTAAAGAATTTTAAAAAATCTCATGAGAAAGTTTACAAATCCGGTAAGGCACTGACTTTAAAGGGAGAGAGGCTTCCGGGCGGAGAGATGGGAGTGATTCACGGTTATATGCCGGTGGATGAACTGAAAACAGCCGCCAGGCGATACGGTGTAACTTTGAATCAGTATCTTGTGGGTGTGTTTGTCTACAGTATTTACAAAGAGTATTTAAAGGAGCAACCCAGCGATTTGCCCATCTGTTGCAGTGTGCCGGTCAATCTGCGTCCCTATTATGATTCCCATACTATGAAAAACTTTTTTGCCATGGTATCCGCAGTATTTCAACCGACCAACGAGCGTTACACGCTTGGAGAGGTCATAGAGATTGTGGCGAAGAGTCTCAAGGAACAGATTACTCCCGAGAATTTAAATGATATTATGTCTTACAATGTGTCGAACGAGCAGAATAAACTGCTTCGTGCCGTCCCGCTGATTTTAAAGAAAGCGGCTATCAGGCAGGTCTATGGGGCGTCTGCCAACGCAACTTCGGCAACCATTACCAACATAGGGAATATTGAGTTAAGAGAGCCCTATCGAGAATATGTGGAGCATTTTCATGCAGCACTTTCCATGTCCAAAGGACAAAATATGAAAGGGGTCGTCTGCAGCTATAATGGCCTTTTGAGCATTACCTTTACTTCTGTTCTCGTGGATGTTTCCATTCAAAAACGCTTCTTCCAGACCATTTCCGGTGAGGGTGTCACCGTGGCGGTGGAGACTAACGATGCGTATTACGAATAGGAGGTGCGAGTGTGGAAAAATGTAATAACTGTAATATTTTTGTCTATGATGACACGGGTATCTGTCCTCTCTGCCACAGTGTGCTGGGGGAGCCCACAAAAGAGGATGAGGAGAAGCTTGGAAGATTTTCTCCCAAAGCATCCCCCTATCCGGACTTAAAAAAACGTGCCAGAATTTTGCGATTTTTGTTGCGTTTGATTTTGTTTTTGTTTATTCTTGCAGAAGCACTGATGGTGGGAATCAATTATTATGTGACCCCGGGAGTATGGTGGTCAGGAATCTGTGGAGTGTCTATGGCGTATATTTATCTGTCGGTGGTGTATTGGATTCGCCATGATGCAGGGTATGCAGCCAAGGTTGGTTTACAGCTGACACTTACGATTTTACTATTGTTTGGAATCGATTATTTCACCGGAATGAACGGCTGGTCCCTTCAGTGGGCAATCCCCGGAGTGATTCTGGTCGGAGATGCGATTGTCTTTCTGCTGATGATGCTGAACCGTGAACAATGGTACAGCTACACCATTCTGCTTTTGATGATTGGATTGTTCAGCGTTGTTATTATTGCCTTGTATTTCTTAGGCGTGATTGCAAATATTGTGCTGCCGATACTGTGCGTTGGAGTAACCGGAGCCTACATTCTGGGAACATTCCTCTTAGGAGACAGAGAATTTACCAGAGAGATGAAGAGAAGATTTTATGTTTAAGTGCGAAGAGTGAAGAAGCAATAATAATGTAAAAAAGGATGTCATTTAACATGACATCCTTTTTGCATCAATTGATTTCTGTTGACCAAAGCAATTGATAAAACATTTTTGTATAATCTTAAAAATCAATTGAACTAAGTGGCGTGAAATTATTCAGCGTCCTCAGTCTCCTCAACAACTTCTTCAGTCTCTTCTACAACTTCTTCAGTCTCAGCATCAGCATCTTCAGCGTCCTCTGCTACTTCCTCAGCATCCTCAGATACTTCTTCAACATCCTCAGCTACTTCCTCAGCGTCCTCAGATACTTCTTCAGCATCCTCAACTACTTCTTCAGCTTCTTCAACAACTTCTTCTTCAACTACTTCTTCAGCAGTCTCCTCTACAGAAGTCTCAACAGTTGCCTCTGCCTCAGCAGCTGCATCTGTGTTGCCGCAACCTACGAAAAGTGCAGCGGAAAGTGTCATAGCGCAAAGAATTGCAACGATATTTTTTTTCATAATAATTTTCTCCTCTTCTAGATACTTTACAATATGATTGTAAGTCAATTGCTTCAGTACAAAGAGAGATTATATACTCATTTAAGTCATTTGTCATGAATATATTTGTGAATAATATCTTAATTTATGCTTAAAAACTATGCATAATGCACAAAAAATGACTATTTTGTATGAGGATTGCCATTGCGAAGGGCGCGGAATTTAATTGCTTCATTATCCATGTCGGAGTAGGGAACATTGCCCCTGCGGTAGTCCTGAGCGGACACATTATACAACTCTTTGAAGGCCCTTGCG
Source organism: Acetatifactor sp. (assembly GCA_024699575.1). GTDB lineage: Bacteria > Bacillota > Clostridia > Lachnospirales > Lachnospiraceae > Acetatifactor. The sequence continues at coordinate 4,166 of JAILPF010000482.1, forward strand.
AACGTTCTTGTATTGTGAAAACCGGAAGCGTAACAAATCTGTGTCAGAGGCATGTCGGTGTTGTGTATCAGTGATGCGGCATGTCTGGCACGAATCGTGTTTACGTAGTGTAGAAAGCCACAGCCCACGGTCTGATTAAAGAGCCTCGAAAAGTAATATTTGTTGTAACCAAATTCCTGAGCGGTTTTTGATTCTGTGATGTCATCCAGATAGTGATCCTCTATATACATCAGAATATCTCGGACGGGACCGATGTCTCCCTGACGGTTTCCGTATTCTGATAATCCCAGTTCCTCCACCAGATGCCCCAGTATCACATAGAGATATCCCTTAACAATCATGGAGTCCGTGGTATCGTTATAATCAGCCAGATGAAGAACGGCCTCACGGATGTCGGCGGTGCGGTCGCATTTTTCCAAAAAAGGAGTGGAGAAAACCTGATTCCTGGCAAGGCTCATAAAGCGCCCCACCATGCTGACCGGAATGATTACCAGTTGGATTCTGGAACGGCGTGGGGTGGCATAGTTATGTACTTCAAACCCTGTCGCAACGGACAAATCACCTGCTTTTAAAAGTCTGGTTTGTCCGCTGATGGTAACAGAAAGTTCACCCTCCAGCACAAAGGCGATTTCGATATTGGAATGAAAGTGTGGATTACATGCATTATTTTCGGACTCATAACAGCAGAATGAGCTGTCCTCATCTCTGGCTAATTCAAAAAAAGCGTCCATGGTATAGCTCCGTTTCGAAATGTCAATTTTTGTCTTGTGATAATCATTTACGTCTCTTTCTCCTCCATTTTATTTATTATATGATGACTTTGCAATCGTTTTTTTCCAAAAAATGAGAGGGGGGTATTACGTAATATGCGTAAATTTCTGGGATCGATTGTCTTAATATTTACAATTTGTGCGCTTATTTTATCGTCTGTTGAGCCGGTTTTGGCTGACAGCAAAAAGAAGGCGTCAAAAAAGGAGGAGAGTACTATCTGTTTCAATCAAAAAAAAGTCAAGCAAAATCTTGACGCAGAAGCGGCAGGAAGATATGCCGTATGTATTCAATATGTGAATGGGGGAGCAGCAGAGACTTTGACCGCTAAGGTGGGCGGGAAGAAGACAACGGTGACGCTGACACCGATGCTCAATGCTGATACTCCC
>JAILPF010000499.1 GCA_024699575.1 Acetatifactor sp.
CACTATGAGTAATTACAAATTTGAGAATCGTACATTTATGATTACAGATTATGACCGAGTAGCTCCCTTTTCCAGTTTTCTTCCCGGAATTGCAGGTGTGAAAGGTATTCCCCTCTGGTGCTTTTACACCAACAGAGGTCAGGGTGTGAACAGCTTCGGTATTCATGACAAGGATCATGCCATCATGGAGTTTAACCCCGCAAATACAGCATATGAGAATACTTCCGTGAAAGGCTTCCGCACTTTTATCAAATTGGACGGTAAGGTTTATGAACCCTTCGCAGGTTATGAAAATGATGCTGACCGCACTTTCTTCATCCGTGAGAACTGCTTCTGGATTGAAGACACCAACAAAAATACAGGTATCAGAACTCAGGTAAAATATTTCCTTATGCCCAACGAGACCTACGGTGCTCTGGTTCGTAAGGTAACCATCGTAAACACCTCCGACAAGGATATGAATCTGGAAGTTCTTGACGGTCTGGCAAAGCTGATTCCTTACGGCCTTCTGAACAGCGGTTATAAAGCAATGTCCAACCTCTTCAGAAGCTGGACCGATGTCAGAAACATTGAGAAAGGCATCCCTGTTTACCATATGATTGATGCAGGTGCCGATCAGGCGGAAGCTGCAGATGATTCCAGCAGAGAAGGTATCTTCTACCTCACCTCCGTAGATGGCAAAATCATTCATCCCATCTATGATAATGATGCTGTATTCGGTCCTGATTCTTCCATGGTTACTCCGGTTTACTTCAAGGAGCATTCCATCGATGAAATTACAAGCTATCCTCAGGTTTTTGCCAACAGAATTCCCAGCGGATTTACTCCTGTCAAGAAAACCGTCAAGAAAGGAGAAAGCCTTGTTATCTACACTCTGATTGGTCTGACCAACTCCGAGGATGAAATCAACGCTCTCTCCGACAGAATTCTGGCTGACGGTTATCTGGCTGCCAAAGAGGAGGAAGCCATGAATCTGGTTTCCAAGTATACAAAAGATGTGAAGACTCACACCTCCAACCCGATGTTTGACCAGTATATCGAGCAATGCTATCTGGACAATTTCCTGCGCGGCGGATATCCTTTTGTGTTCCCTCAGAAAGACGGTTCCAATAAGGTTGTTCACCTCTTCTCCAGAAAGCATGGTGACCCTGAACGTGACTACAACTTCTTCTCCACTGCAGGAGAGTTCTACTCACAGGGTAACGGTAACTTCCGTGATGTCAACCAGAACAGACGTAACGATGTCTTTTTCCATCCTGCTGTGGGCGACTTCAACGTAAAGACCTTCTTCAGTCTGGTACAGGCTGACGGTTATAACCCTCTGGAAGTTCGTTCCTTTACCTTCTCTGTTCTTCCCGAGAAGAAGGTCGATTTGGAAACCTTACTTACCAAGGCAGCTAAGAGCGACAAAGATAAAGAGGCATTAAAGAAGCTGATTACCGACCGTTTCACTCCCGGTCAGATCGTCAACGGTATCTTCCGCCAGCAGATTCAGCTGACCATGGATGACGATTCCTTCCTGCAGGCTCTGCTGGAGCTCTGCTCTCAGAACATCGAGGCAGGTCACGGCGAGGGCTACTGGAGCGACCACTTTGATTACAACTTTGATCTGGTAGAAGATTACATGAGAATCTTCCCTGATAAGAAGGACGAATTTTTGTATGACAACTGCACCTATCGTTTCTACGACAGCGCAGTTCGCGTAATGCCCAGAAAAGAAGTTTATGTCGTTTCCAAGGGCAAAGTACACACCTACGGTCACCAGACCAAGGACAATGAAAAGCTGAAACGCGATGACTTCAATGAGAAGGGTACCAACTGGTTGAAGAACGCAGATGGAAGCTTTGTTGAGGTTTCCCTGTTCACCAAGATGCTGTTCCTCGCAGCTATCAAGTTTGCAACCATGGACAGTGCCGGAATGGGTATTGAGATGGACGGAGGAAAGCCCGGCTGGAACGATGCTATGAACGGTCTTCCCGGTCTCTTCGGAAGCGGTATGGCTGAAACCATGGAGCTTGAAAGAATTGTCAATTTCTTAAAGAACGAAATGGCAATGGATAAATCCTACAGCCTTCCTGAGGAAATTGCAGCACTCATCCGTGAAACCGCTGACAAGTTAAAAGAGTTCAAATCCGGCAAGCTTGACCAGTTCCACTACTGGAATCAGGTTGCTACCATCCGGGAGAACTATCGCGATAAGGTTCAGGAGCAGATGTCCGGCAAAGAAGTAAGCCTCTCCGCTGCAGAGATTAAAGAGTATCTCGAGATGGCTCACGATAAGATTTTGAGTGGTATTGAAAAGGCCAAAGAGTTCGGCAACGGCCTGATGCCCACCTACATCACCTATGATGCGGATGACTTCACTGTTCGCAAGGATGCAAAAGGCGAGCCTGTGTTGACACACTACGGGTTGCCCGGTGCAGAGGTAAAACACCTCGTACCTCAGCATGTTCCCGCATTCCTTGAGGGTCCTGCAAGATACTTAAAGACCCTTTCCAATCATGACGAAGCAGTTAAGCTTTATAAGACGGTAAAGGAAAGTGATCTGTTCGACAGAAAGCTTCAGATGTATAAGACTTGTGTTCCTATCGATGACATGGGCCTGGAGCTTGGTCGTGTGCGTGCATTTACCGCAGGATGGCAGGAGAGAGAGAGTATCTTCCTCCACATGTCCTACAAATATCAGCTGGGACTTTTGAAAGCCGGTTTGTACGACGAGTTCTTTAAGGAAATGAA
>JAILPF010000559.1 GCA_024699575.1 Acetatifactor sp.
AAAAATACATATCTGCAACAGAGAAGCCTCGATATTCTGGAAGAAAACCTGCCCTATGCAGTGGCGAACCCGACGACAGGATTAATTTCACAGACGAATAATGAATTAGGTGGAGAACTTGAACCCATTTTAAGTGATGCAGATACAAAATACATTATGGGTGTCATTACGAAAGAAGAGTGGCTTGAACAGATTGAACTTTGGAGAACCAGTGGCGGCGATGCAATTGCAAAAGAGTTTGCAGAAGCATACGAAGCTCGTCTGGGAAAGTAAATATATTAATATTGAGGGGTGTCGCCTTAGTGCGACATCCTTTCTCAGACTGATTGTTCATTACAAAATATATATTGTATTGTGAAAGCAAAAGGAGTCATGGTGAATGAGATGGTGAAGAATAATTATGATTTGACAGGATTTGCAGATGAGATTTCACCTAATCTGGATAAGCAGATTGAGGTGATAAAAGGACTTGAGATGCACTATATTGAAATGCGTGGTGTAAACGGCAGAGGTCTCGTAGACCATACATTGGAGGAAGCAAAAAAAATAAAACAGCAACTGGATGCCGGAAACATTCGGATATCGGCAATCGGTTCTCCGATTGGAAAGATTAACATCAAGGATGATTTTGACAAACACATGGAACTGTTCAGACATACTGTGGAACTGGCACAACTTATGGGGACAAGGAACATCCGCATGTTTAGTTTTTTTATCCCGAGAGAAGAAAATGCACCAGCTGAGCAGTTTCGTGATGAAGTGATGGAACGACTTGGGAAAATGCTTGAATACGCGAAGCAGAATGATGTTGTTCTACTTCATGAGAATGAAAAAGGAATTTACGGTGACATCGCGTCCAGATGTCTGGAGATTATGCAAAATTTTTATGGAGAGCATTTTAAAGCAGTGTTTGATTTTGCAAATTTTGTGCAATGCCATCAGGATACAAAGGAGGCATATGAACTCCTTAGACCCTATATAGAGTATATTCATATTAAAGATGCGTTGTGGGATAACGGCTCAGTTGTGCCTGCCGGAAGTGGGGATGGTCAGGTGGAAGAAATATTACGCAGGTTGTTTGAGAGTGGTTACCATGGATTTTTATCTTTGGAACCACATCTTACGGAGTTTACAGGATTTACGACTCTTGAGGACGGTGGAAAGATTGCAAAGGTACTGAGTGGACCTGAGGCATTTACGCTGGCACATCAGGAACTGCTTAAGATATTAAACACGATTTAGGGGGAGATAACTTGAAAAAAGTAAGATTGGGTATTATTGGAATCGGAAATATGGGCAGCACACATTCCCTGAATCTGATTGAAGGAAAGGTTCAAGAGATGGAGCTTGTGGCAGTTGCGGATTTAAAAGCAGAGAGAAGAGAATGGGCAAGGCAAAAACTGCCGAATAATATTAAATTATTTGAAGATGGTGACAGCTTGATTGAGTCAAAATGTTGTGATGCAGTGCTGGTTGCTACCCCACACTATGAACACCCAAGATTTGTAATAAAAGCATTGCAGTATGGGTTGCATGTAATTAGTGAGAAGCCTGCAGGTGTTTATACTAAGCAGGTGCGGGAAATGAATGAGGCAGCAGAAAGATCGGAAAAGGTTTTTGCTATGATGTTTAATCAACGAACCAATCATGTATATCGTAAGATGAAAGAAATTGTCGAGAGTGGTGAGTATGGAAAAATCAAGAGAGTCAATTGGATTATTACCGATTGGTACCGTACTCAAGCGTATTATAATTCCGGAGGATGGCGTGCTACATGGGAGGGAGAAGGCGGAGGCGTGCTACTAAACCAATGCCCGCATAATTTAGACCTCTTACAGTGGATTTGCGGGATGCCGGTGAGGGTCTGCGCCTTTTGCCATTATGGAAAATGGCATGATATTGAGGTGGAGGATGATGTGACGGCATACCTTGAGTTTGGAAACGGAGCTACAGGGGTGTTTGTGACAACCACAGCAGATGCACCGGGTACTAACCGTTTTGAGATTACTCTGGAAAAGGGAAAGCTGGTCTGTGAAAATGATAAGCTGTATTTTTATCAGTTGGATGTAAATGAGCGTGAATATTGCTATACAGCTACAGAAGGCTTTGTCAAGCCTCATGGACAGGAAATACAGCTTACGACGGATGGACAAAATCTTCAGCACGTCGGAGTATTGCGTGCATTTGCTGCAAGAATTTTAAGAGGAGAGGCGCTGGTTGCTGAGGGAAGGGAAGGCATTAACGGATTGGAGCTATCCAACGCAATGCATTTGTCTTCCTGGATGGGTAGACCTGTTAGTTTGCCTATTGACGAAGAGCTATTTCTGGAAATGCTTAATGAGAGAAGAAGCATGTCCGGAAAAAAGAAAACAATCACAGAAGCTACATTTAATACAGAGGGATCCTATTAGAGGCGTACGATGAATATCAGGATAAAATCTTCTTGACAATTCTGCCAAATATATACTATATTTCTTTATAGTAAAAGGCTTTGACGAAGAGGAGTATGCACACCCCCTTAGCAGAGAGAGCAATCATCCGTGGTAGATGTGCCTTGGATGCTGTGAGATTGCTCAAAGAAAGGAATGCAGAAGGTAGCTTTTGAGCCGGAGGATGAGAACCATTGTTCCCTGCACAGATAGGCGTTGGAGAGATGCAGAGCGATGATAAGTCTTCACGAGTTATCCCCGTTAACGGATAGGACTTTGCAGAAGTCACTGAGGCAGCCTGTAGTGATAAGGCTGTGAACAAAGGTGGTACCGCGTACTATACGCCCTTTGCCGATAAGAAGTCGGCAGAGGGCTTTTTTATTATATATTTTCATTTTAGTCATCTGTCGTGCTTTCATTATATTTGTTTGTGTTAGGATGATACAAATCTGTGTTTGTAGAAGTGCAGGACGGGCATTCAGATTTATGTTGCGATTATGCAACGTAGGTCATA
>JAILPF010000037.1 GCA_024699575.1 Acetatifactor sp.
ATTCCCTGCAACACATTACTGTTCAAAGTAGACAGTTCACAAAACACAATAGACAAAGACAAAGCCATCAAAGCCCTTCCCGCCATCTGTAAATCTTCCGGAAGTGTAGTGGGAAAAAGGAAACCGGTAAGCGGTTTGCCAAGCACAAATATACCTACCGCACAGGGAATGGATAAAACCATTGTGCTTTTAATAACTGTTGTTATTTTTTCTTTCACTTCTTTCCTTTTACCGGCTGCAACCAATTGTGCGATAGCCGGGATAACAGAAGTTCCAATCGCTGCCGCAAGTGCCAGCGGAATATCCGAAATAATCTGAGCTGTGGAGAAAACGCCCCATTTAGAGCTGACAGTCACACTGTCCACTCCCATCAAATCCGGGAAAAACTTTGTATAAATCTCGTTATTTACAGTCAATCTGAGATTATAGACAGCTGTATTCAAAATAAACGGTGTCACCACCATGGTAATCATTTTTAAAATTTCGCCATAAGAATCTATGTGTTCATGTCTATCCCTGTCAATACGTCTGTGAATCAAACCGCGATTCACTCCATATACCGCAAGCATGAATAAAAGTGCAATCAACACGCCTGCCCCTGTTCCGAGAGCACTTCCCATGGCTCCGTGAGTCGCACGTTTTACCTGTCCTGCCAGGTCTTGCGGATATTCCATGGTTCCCATTGTATACTTAATCAGCAGATATGCAGCCGCGACACTGACCACTGCGTTGACAAGCTGCTCCAGAATCTGCGATACGGAAGTCTGCACCATACTTTTATGCGCCTGAAAATATCCTCTGAGCACTCCCAGAATTCCATACACAAAAACAGTGGGAGCCAGCGTTCGCAATACAGGTACGGTATCCCGGTCGACCAAAAGTCCGGCTCCAAAAAATAAAAATGCACTGGCGACGCCACCCACAACCAGGACATATCCCAGAGAGCACAAAAAAATTCTGTGGGCATTGCGGTATTCCTTCACCGCCAGTTTCTGAGCGATGACTTTGGAAATAGCTCCGGGGATGCTGTAAGAAGAGATCAATAACACAATTGTATAAAAATTGTAAGCTGTGGAATAGTATCCAAACCCCAGCTTACCTATAATACCATGTAAAGGGCTCCTATAAAGGAGCCCTATAATTTTGCTGATAAAGCCAGCAATGACAAGCACACTGGCCTGCATCATTATACTGTCTTTTGTTGTACTTCTTTTTGCTCTTGTTTTATCTGACATCTTAATATCCAATCAACCAATCGTACATTTCCTGGTATTTCCGTGCTGAAACATTCCAGGAGAAATCCGCTGCCATGCCACGGTCAATAATTTTGTTCCATTCTCTCTTTCGATCATAGTAAATGCGCTCGGCATACCGAATTGCATTCAGCATTTCATGCGCATTGTAATGCGAGAAGCTAAAACCTGTACCGGTACTTTCATATTCGTTGTATGGCTCCACCGTATCCTTAAGTCCCCCGGTTTCACGCACAATAGGAACCGTACCGTATCGGAGCGCCATCAGCTGGCTCAAACCACAGGGTTCAAAGAGAGATGGCATCAAAAATGCATCACAGGACGCATAAATTCTGTGGGAAAGTTCCTCGGAATAAAAGATATTCGCTGAAACCTTATCCGAATACTTCCAGTCGAAATGGCGGAACATATTTTCATAACGTTCCTCGCCTGTGCCCAGCACAACAAACTGAATATTATCCTGGCGAAGCTCATCCATCACATAAGCAATCAAATCCAGACCTTTCTGGTCTGTCAGTCTGGATATCAGACCAATCATCATCTTCTTATCATCTTTTTCCAGCCCCAGCTGTTCCTGTAAAGCGCGCTTGTTTTTCACCTTCTCCTTACGGAAAGTCACCGCGCTGTATTGTTTCACAATATATGGGTCTGTCTCGGGATTAAATACATCATAGTCAATACCATTGACAATTCCTCTGAGGTCATTGGCACGCGCACGCAACAGGCCATCCAGTCCCTCACCGTAAAATGGGGTCTTGATTTCTTCCGCATAAGTATCACTTACCGTGGTAACAGCGTCAGCGAACACGATTCCGCCCTTTAACAGGTTGGCATCCTTGTATGCTTCCAGCTTATCCGGGGTAAAATAATAACTCGGCAAACCGGTGATGCTCTGCACAGTCTTCGGATCCCATTTTCCCTGAAACTTCAAATTGTGAATTGTGATAACCGATTTGATATTCCGGAAAAAATCGCCGTCATGAAATCTCTCTTTCAAATATACAGGCACAAGTCCTGTCTGCCAGTCATGGCAGTGAATGACATCCGGTTTAAAATCAATGAGCGGCAAAATAGATAGCGATGCCTTGGAGAAAAAAGCAAATCTCTCAATCTCCCACAGTGGATCATCGCAATATGGCTTAGGGCCGTTAAAATACATCTCATTATCAATGAAGTAATAATGTACTCCATCCACTGTAGTCTCCAGCACGCCCACATACTCGTTCTTCCAGTTAAAGTCCATATAAAAATGAGTCACATACTGAAGCTTATCTTTCCACTCCTGCTTCATACATGCGTACTTCGGAATAACCACTCGCACATCAAAATATTTTTTGTCGATACATTTCGGCAGAGATCCCACTACGTCTGCAAGTCCGCCCGTTTTGATAAATGGTACTCCTTCTGATGCCACAAAAAGAATCTTCTTCATATGAAACCCTCCGCAGTTTGTAAACGACACTTTTTCTAATATTATACATCAACCCCGAAAGATAGAAAAGTTTTTTTTATTTTCGATAAGACAGGCGGATTCGGTCAGCAATCAAGGCGATAAACTCGGAATTTGTCGGTTTTCCCTTACCGGTATCTATGGTATAACCGAACAGCGCATCCAGCGTCTCCATTCTTCCCCTGCTCCATGCCACCTCGATTGCATGGCGGATTGCCCGTTCCACCCGGCTGGATGTGGTCTGAAATTTCTTTGCGATAGTGGGATATAAAATCTTGGTGATGGAACTAATCATGGACGGATTCTCGACCGACATCATAATCGCCTCCCGCAGATACTGGTATCCCTTGATATGCGCCGGGACACCAATCTCATGAATCATATCTGTCACATTCTTCTCCAAATCGTGTATCATCGAAGGCTTCTGTTTATCAGCCTCCTCTCCCTTTTTCTCCCCGTCCGCACTCTGTGTGGATGGCACTGTAATCATGATTTGAAACGCTTTGTCAGCATTCATCAAATCTCCCAGAATTTTGTACACTTTGTCCGTATCTTTTGCAGAAGTAATGTTCAGTTGTTCCATTCAAGCATTCCTCCAAGCTCCTAAAAGTTGTAAAATTCGTACCTTCCCATTATAAATTGATAATCTTTGATACTCAACCGCAAGTCACCGCAATAAAACGCTGTATTCGAGTTTTTTTATGTTTTGCACAATTGTCCAAAGACGAAAAAAGAGGTATACTGTAGAACAGATTAAGAAAGGTGCGTGTTATCACAATGGTTAAACAAGAAATCGCTGAAATCAAAAAGCAATTCACCCCGAAGCATTGCTCCATCACCAGAATCTGCGGATGCTATGTAGATGGAGAGAAGAATAAAAAAACGGAATTAAAGCAGGCATTTCTTGCTCTCCCGGAAGAAGAAATGTTTAAATACTTTGAAATATTAAGAAAACCTCTTTCCGGGTCCTTGGGCAAGAATCTCTTAAACCTGGAGTTCCCACTTGCGACAGAATCCGAGGGCGGTACCCAGGAATTTCTTCTGCGTTTGAGAGACAGTAAACTAAAGGATCAGGAGTTACTGGAAGAATTCTATGATAAAATTATCGAGTCCTACGAATATGTCGGTAATTACCTGATTCTGGTAATTCATGATGCCTATGATGTTCCCGGCAAAACTGCTGACGGAATTGAGATGGAGGATGCATCCGATGAGGTATATGAATACATACTTACCTGCATCTGTCCCGTAAACCTCTCCAAGCCCGGCTTAAGCTATAACGCCTCTGAGAATACTTTCCAGAATCGTATCAGAGACTGGGTTGTGGATTTACCGGAAACAGGCTTCCTGTTCCCTGCTTTTAACGAGAGAAGCACTGATTTACACAGTCTGCTTTACTACTCAAAGGATGCCGAAGAATTAAAAGAAGACTTCGTTCAGGCTCTCTTAGGCTGCCCCATTCCACTTTCAGCAGGCGAGCAGAAAGAGACTTTTCAGGCTCTGATTGAGGAAACTCTTGGCGAGACCTGTGACATTGATCTGGTTAAAAATATTCACGACAAATTAAATGAGATGGTCGAAGAACACAAAGAAGAAGTGACTCCTCTTGTATTAGATAAAAATGAGGTCAAAACACTGCTTGCCGGAAGTGGTGTTTCCAACGAAAAAATGGCGGAATTCGACAAGCACTACGATGAGACCGCCGGTGAAGATACACCATTACTGGTAAGCAACGTATTAAACAGCAGAACCTTTGAAGTGAAGACACCGGATGTCGTTATCAAGGTAAACCCTGAACGTACTGATTTGATTGAGACGAAAATCATAAATGGCAGAGAATGCCTTGTTATCGCCTTGGAGGGGGGTGCCGTTGTAAACGGTATCACTGTTCATTCCAGCCTTCAGGATGATTTGGAGGAAGATGAAGAATAAGTTCAAAAGACCGCAGAGTCTAATTGCTCTGCGGTCTTATTGTACATCTTTTTATTCTCCGTTCAGTTCATCATAATACTCGACAAAATGATGCTTCACTCCATTTTTCTTGTATGCAATCACCGTGTTTAAGTTCACATTCTCCACACTCTTAAAGATATTGCCCTCAACGAAAGGATTATTCTCCTTCATTTTAGCAATCATATTCTTAATCTCCATACGCTTGGAAACACTTCTTCCGTCCGGGTCACAGGTTGTACAGGTATCCGTGAATCTACATGCACACTGAATGAAATGCAGGTTGTTATAATCTCTCCAATGCTTGATATCATCCTCCCTTATCAGGTACATCGGCCGAATCAGCTCCATCCCCTCAAAATTGGTACTGTGAAGCTTCGGCATCATCGTCTGCACCTGTCCTCCGTAGAGCATTCCCATCAAAATGGTTTCAATCACATCATCGTAATGGTGTCCGAGCGCAATCTTATTGCATCCCAGTTCTTTCGCCCTGCTGTAAAGATATCCCCTGCGCATTCTTGCACACAAGTAGCAGGGAGACTTTTCAATATCATATACCGCATCAAAAATATCCGATTCAAAAACCGTGATGGGAATATCCATCAATTTCGCATTATTCTCGATGATTGTCCTGTTTGCCTCACTGTATCCCGGATCCATCACCAAAAATACCAGCTCAAAGGGGAATTTATTGTGACGCTTCAATTCCTGAAACAGCTTCGCCATCAGCATGGAATCTTTTCCGCCCGAAATGCAGACTGCCACCTTATCGTTCTCCTGTAGCAACTGATATTCATTAATAGCCTTGGCAAATTTTGAAAAAATAGCCTTGTGAAACTTCTTGCGGATACTTTTTTCGATTTCCTCTGCACGCTCTCTGTCTGCCGGATGTGCTCCCTGCTCTCTCTTCATGCTCTCCAACAGCCAACCGGTATATCCACCCTGAAGACTGTGTACCTGATATCCCTGTTCCCGCAGTTTTGCAGCACATTCCAGACTGAACTCTCCTCTTGTGCAATAGAGAACAATCGGTCTGTCCATAGGCAATGTAAACTTCGCTTCTTCAAATACACCATCCGGTACATGGAACGCGCCGGGAAGCATTCCGTAATTTACAGCTTCCCGGCTGCGTATATCAATCAGCAGAGGATTTTTAAACTCTGCCAGCTCATCATATGTAACTTCCAATTTCTCATTCAACATAAAGCACAACAATCCTATCCTAATTTATTCGCCAGTTTATCGACCCATGGATGTCCAAGCATTTTCTCAAAATCCGTTATGGAAACCGGCTCGGAATAATAAAATCCCTGCATCACATTGCAGCCGATGCTTGCCAGGAAGTCCGCCTGTCCCTTGGTCTCAACCCCCTCAGCGATAACGGGCATGGAAAGCTTGTTGGCCATAGCCACAACCATTCTCATGATTTCCTCACCTCTGTGATACTTATCCGTATTTGAGATGAATGCCATATCCATTTTCAAGATATCAATCGGCATATTTTTCAACGTGTTCAAAGAGGAATATCCATTACCAAAGTCATCCATTTCCACGATGAATCCCACTTCTCTCAGCCGTTCAATAACCTCCAGCTGTTTCTTTGCATCCATTGCAAAGGTTGTCTCCGTGATTTCAAGACACAGGCATCTGGCAGGCACATCATACTTTTTAATCAGTTCTGTAAACACTTCAAATAAATCCGCATAGTAGAAATCTTTTCCGGAAATATTCACAGAGATTGTCGTGAGTTTTCCATCCTTATGCCATTTGCCAAGCTGCTTGCATGCCAATTCCCACACATAACGATCCAGCTGTGTAATCATGCCATGCTTTTCCATCACAGGGATAAATGCTCCCGGCGAAACCACTCCTCTCTCCGGATGCACCCAGCGCACCAGAGCCTCAGCGCCGGCTATTTCTCCTGTTTTATGGTTAATCTGCGGTTGCAGATAGATCGCAAACTGTCCCTCCTCAAACGCAGACTTGACATCTCTTAGAATTTCCTGTTCATATAACAGCTTATCTCTCAGCTTCTCGTCATAATAAATAACTTCCTGCTGATAATCGTTTCTTATTGATGTAATTGCCATCATCGCTCTGTCACACATAACCGATACGGAAAGATTAACATTCTCCACACGGTAAATTCCTGTGTGATTAACAATCGGATAGTGCAGATAAGGCAGTTCAAATACCCGTCTGCTCTTGCGCAGGTAGGAATCCAGATGGAAATTCTCCTCCGGCATGCAGACAGCAAAGCTATCTCCACCGATACGTCCATAGACACGATTCCCATCGTCATCTTCACGCAGCCCTTCCGCAATGGAACAAAGCACATTGTCACCGATTCGTTCCCCGAAGATATCATTCAAAGCTTTAAAATGACGGATGTCAGAACAAATCAGGATATATCTCTGTTCCGGATTCTCATGCATGAAATCCGTTGCTTTTTCGATGAAATAATTTCTGTTATATAAGCCTGTAAGTGCATCAAAATTAACTGCATAATACTGGTCTCTGAGCATTTTCTGCTCTTCCGTCACGTCATGGAGTACATAGAAGCATCCAATGTACTGCTCCTTGTGATTCTTCAGTTCATGGACAGCCTTTTGAAAGAAATGGTGACCATCCGCCAGATCAATTTCAATTATATCCTGACCATTGGTATGTTTATCCAAATACCCGATGAACTGATTTAATTGCATCTCCTGAGGAATAATCAATTCTTCCGGTATCCAATTATAATACACACATTTTCCGACATTGTCAAAGCTGATTACAATATCCGACATTTCCTTCATGACAAGCATTTGGATTCGTCTTCGTAAAAATCTCGGAACAAAGTAAAAGGTAAAATATAAAACCACTACATAAGACAGCGCAAAAAAGATAATCAGCAAATCAAAGTAATTGTCCTGTAGAAGATAGATTGCATCGGCAACCACTGTAATGAAAACTGAAATAGGGATGAAAATATATTTCATTCTGTAAATACCCGGTGCTTTTATACAGGCAATAAACAACCGGATAAACACATCCGCAATCAGAAAATAGCATATTCCAATGTGAACATAGTAGAAGAACAGGGGTCTGACAACCAGGAAGTTCTCTCCCTCATGCATAATCACCTTAAAATGAGCAGCATGCTCATAAAAAGGATTCAGTAGCATTGAGATACTATCCAATCCCAGAACAGTAATCCAGAGCGGATAGATGTACGGAAATCCTTTTCTTTGTTCTGTGTACTCACTTACATAATGTAGCAATGAAAAGCACACCCAGTCCATGCATGCATAAAAAGCACACCTTCCCAGCATCATAAGAGACTTATCGTTTGTAAGCAGTTCCAGCATGGTCACAAATACCGAAAGGCAGGTGACCATAATCATCCTGCTCATAACCTTTTTAATTGACTCTCTTCTTTTTGCCAGATAGTATAGGCTGACCAGCATTGTGACAAGCACGGCCAGACAACATATCACGAACCAACTTTTTAAACTCATCTTGTATCTTCCCAGGCCTTTGTAAATTTGTGAATATAATCCAAATTTTCGTAATATTTCTATATTATTTTATCACATATGTCCTATAGTGTCAAAAGAATACTGTCTGACACACACAATGCTCCAAAGCCCACCCTTTCATTGGGATAACGCTCTTCTCCCCTGAGCGGTCTTGCTCCTCTGCGCAGATAAGCCTTCATTTTTTCTCCATATAAAAAAGGATTATTTTCTCTTACAATTCCCCATTCCATCAAGAGTGCCGCCCCGCCGGACACGATGGGTGTGGCAAAAGATGTTCCCGTCACGGCTGTGTACCCCCCTAGTGCATCAACCGCCCGTACTCCAACCCCGGGGGCTACCAAATCAGGTTTCACGTCCCCTGCACCTACTGTTCCCACATTTTCCCCTGCATTGATATACCCCCGTCCCGAAAAATCAGCATACGCAAAGTAATATGGGTCATACGCTCCGACCGTAATCACCCGGGAAGCAGTGGACGGAATCGTCAAAGTCACCTGTGGTGTCGGATTTAAAAATACGGAACGCGCATTTCTGCCGGCCGCTGCCGGAAGATACAAATAGAAATCCCCCGTCACCACTCTCAACGGTTCCAGCTGAAAACTCCAGATTCCCCGGTTGATATACTGTCCTGCTGCCGGAATCATCTCCAGATACAGTTCCTGCGAAGTACTGTACGGAGTAGGCATTCCCTGGTACACATACACTTCCGTCTGTTCCAGCCGAAGCGTATATGCCCTCCCGCCTGTAAAGCTCTCCCCCGCAGGAGCAGTAAGCTCCGCCTCCTCCCCACCGGGAGAGCGAAGGACAATCCTGTAGGAATCACTGTAATTCTGCCAAAACTGCACACTCATGGAACGTTCATACTCCGCTATGGACAGTTCAATCTGCCTGCTTTCCTCTATATTTCCTGCAAAGTGCCCTGCAGCGCTCCCCTCGTTTCCGCTTCCAACGCAGATGACGGTCCGCCCGATTCCTGATGCGTCATCCAGAAAACGTTCCAAAAGTGCCGTTCCATTATGAGCTCCATAGCTGTTGCCGAAGCTTAGATTAATTACAAGTGGCATTTCCAGTTCCTCTGCCTTCTGCAAAGCATATGTGACTCCACGCATAATTTCCACAGTGCGCGGGAATCCGGACTCACTCGGGAGTCCGAGTTTTACAATCAACAAATCTGCTGCTGTCGCCGCCCCGTAGTATCCATCCTGTTCCGAATAACCGGCTGCAAGTCCGGCAACCGCTGTTCCATGTCCTGATACATCCACACTCGGAACAATAGTAAAGCGTTCCTCCATTGATTCCGCTCTGAGTGCCTCATTGATTTGTTCCTGTGAAAACTCTCTTTCCAGCGTCTGATCCCATAAATATCGAATTCTTGTATTCCCCTCCGCTGTTCTGAATTCCCTTCTCTCATACGCTATGCCGCTATCCAAAACAGCAATAAGGACCCCGTTTCCATTCAGGAAGGGGGGCCTCATCGTAACAAGGGGAAAGCAATCGCT
>JAILPF010000078.1 GCA_024699575.1 Acetatifactor sp.
GGTCTCCGGGTTGATATCGGCAAAAACAGGCTTCGCTCCACAGTAGAGTACACAGTTGGAAGAAGCGGCAAAGGTAATGGAACTTACAATTGCTTCATCCCCTTCCTTCAGGCCCGCAGCCATCGCCGCCAAATGCAAAGCAGCAGTTCCGTTTGCAACAACCACACCGTATTTTGCTCCTGTTGCTTCGCATAATTTCTGCTCCAATTCAGCCACTCTGGGACCACAGGTAATCAAATCACTTTTTAAGGTTGCCACAACCGCATCTATATCATCCTGTTCAATACATTGTCTTCCATAATAGATCGGATTCTCCCTAATAGGAGTTCCTCCAAAAATAGCAAGTTCTTCCATTTCATTCTCCTCCTTGAAGATACTTCTATGATTATAGCACCAATCTGCTGTCATTGTCGATAATTTGTTGACTTAACAAAACTTTCTGCTTATAATGATGTATGTCAAAATAGATTATAGGGGGTTAGTATATGGCACAGATGAATCCAAGAGAGTTGGATGTTTTAAATATCTTATGGAAATCGGATGAGCCCATGATGGCAACGGATATCGTGAATTCCGGCGAGGGTCTGACACAGAGTACAGTCACGGCAGTGTTGCGTAAGCTGCTCAAAGAGAACCTTGTAGAAGTAGTCGGCATCACACACAGTGGCAGAGTTCTCAGCAGGACTTACCGCCCTACAGAAGCTTCCCGTGATGTGATTCTACAGAATTTCACAGAAAGCTACAACAGTTTCCACGATGTGATTTCCGAATCTGCTATTTGTGCGGCAATTCTCACTACCGACAAGACACCGGAAAAGACAAAAGCCGAGGTTAACAAGTTAAAAGCACTTTTAGCCGAGTATGAGAAAAGGTTGAAATAAACCTTTTTTCATTTCGTTTAAGATGACATTTTAAAGTAATGTTTACTTCTTTTTGTCATTGAATCGATACTCCCATATATTTTCAGAATTTTGACGTTATTTTATTGAATTACGAAAGAGGATCTTAGATGAACTTTTCATTTTCTGCTATCTATATGACCGTGTTTGCAACAAATCTCATGGTTATTGTTCTGGCCCTATGTTTTAGGAACTCTAAAATCATGACCACCATGGGTTATCGTCTTTTAGCATTATTCACATTGTTTGCGTTTCTGCGAGCGTTTTTCCCTTTAGAACTAGTTCACAATCAGATGCTTCCCCTTCCCGAATGGTTTTCAGAAATTCTGGTATTTTTGCGCTATATACGTTTCAAAACACCTGTGCATAACTTTTCTATCTGGTCACTTCTGGCTATCATATGGCTGATTGGATGTATTGTCTTATTCATCAGAGCACTGCGCGAAAGCTTACGCACGCGGTATTATATTTTATCACATGGTCTAGCAGTCACTAAGAATGCGCCTTACAACAAAATTCTTAATCAAATTTGTGAACAGAGGAAACGAAAGCTGCACTTTGAAATTCTCCAGCTTGATGAGTTGGATATTCCTCTTGCATATGGCCTTTTTCACCACTATATCTTGATTCCTTCGCACCTTCGTCTCACAGAGGATGAATGGTATTATGTACTGGGTCATGAAGCTGCTCACCATTTTAATTATGACTTATATAAAAAGCTATTTGTCAGACTAATCACCATTGTCTATTGGTGGAACCCTTTTTGTCATCTTTTAAGCAGCCAGTGCGATATGATACTGGAGATGCAGATTGACCATACACTGACCACCGCTACCTCTAAATCCTGGATTGATTACGTCAAATGCCTTCTCAATGTGGCAGATCAGGCTACTGACAATGCTCAACCCAAAGTAGCTCAATCCGCTCCATTGCTAAAGAATGATATAAGTGCCCTGGAAATGCGCTTCCAGATGATGGCCCCCTCCGAATCTAAACGGAAATATGGATTAAATATATTATTTGTTATTATTGTTATTTCTATTTTTATATTGTCTTATCTCTATACCTTTGAAGCATATTATGTGAGGGAGGATATAGCTTCCGTCACTGTTTCTCCCTCCTCTGATGGCAGTTTTGCCGTTCAGCTTGAGGATGGAAGTTATGATATTTACTTGTCGGGCTTTTTTATAGAAAATGTGAATTCCCTAGAATATTATCCATCGGATTTGCCCATCCTCACTGCCCCACCTATGACAGAAGATATTCCCAACTTTCCTCAAGGTTGGAGAGATAATATCAACTAATTTTATTACATGCACAGCATGTAGAAAGGAGCTTCTATGAAAGCAAAAAAATTATTAACCATCGCCGGGATTACTTGTTTTGTCCTTGCAACATTTTTTAGTCCTACCACAACTGTGGTAACCCACGCAGCAGCACCCACTGAGTATACGATTCAGTCTGACATTTTGGAATGGCGTTATTTGTTTGAAGGAAATGCAGTCTACAAACGCCTTTATAATGCGTCATCCGGAAATTGGGTTGGTGACTGGATTTTTGTGCGTTATTTATAATAATGATTTGTCACAATTATCTATATAGAGTATTTGCATATGTGACTATGTCGTATTACTAGTACATTCATATGCATTCTATTTTACAACTTCATATGGATTCAGCGAAGGCAGGAGCAACTCTCCTGTCTTCTTTATTTTCGTAGCATCTATTCCTTGATTGCATGGTTTTACAGGATGTGATAAGATAAAAGAGATTATTGAAACATGGAGGTTTTCTATGAAAAAAGCATTGATTACCGGCATCACAGGACAGGATGGGTCCTATCTGGCTGAATTTCTGTTGACGAAAGGATATGAAGTACACGGACTTGTACGCCGTGCCTCCCTTTCCAATACCGCCCGCATAGATCATCTGCTTGCGGATGGCAGTATCACACTGCACGACGGAGATTTGACAGATTCCTCATCCTTAATCCGTATCATTGGATTGATAGCGCCGGATGAAATATATAATCTTGCTGCTCAGTCACATGTGCAGGTGTCTTTTGATGTTCCCGAATATTCGGGAGATGTGGATGCCATCGGTGTGCTCCGTATCCTGGAGGCAGTAAGAATTCTGGGGCTAACACATAAAACCAGAATCTATCAGGCATCCACTTCCGAATTATTTGGAAAAGTGGAAGAGATTCCGCAGCGTGAAACCACGCCCTTCCATCCATACAGTCCCTATGCAATCGCAAAACAGTATGGATTCTGGATGGTCAAAGAATATCGCGAAGCATACGGTATGTTTGCCGTTAACGGCATCCTTTTTAACCATGAGTCTGAACGCAGAGGCGAGACCTTTGTCACCAGAAAAATCACTCTGGCTGCAGGCCGTATCGCCGAAGGTCTTCAGGATCATCTGGAGCTCGGGAACCTGGATTCCCTGCGCGATTGGGGATACGCCAAGGATTATGTGGAATGTATGTGGATGATTCTTCAACACGATACTCCCGAAGATTTTGTTATCGCCACCGGCGAGCAGCACACGGTACGTGATTTTACCGAAAAAGCCTTCAAGGCAAATGGAATTGATATCCGCTGGGAGAGCACCGGTCTCGATGAAAAAGGCTACGACAAAAACACCGGTAAACTTTTGGTTTGTGTCAATCCGGAATGGTTCCGCCCTACTGATGTGGATAATCTTTGGGGAGATCCTACCAAAGCCAAGACAGTTTTGGGATGGAATCCCCAGAAGACGAGCTACGAAGAACTGGTCCGCATCATGGCTGAACACGACCGCATGATTGCAAAACGCGAGGCAGCTTTAAAGAACGTTTAGGAGACGAGTCTATGAACATAATACTTTTGTCCGGCGGTTCCGGCAAACGCCTCTGGCCATTGTCCAACGATATCCGCTCCAAACAATTCATTAAAATTTTCCGGACTGCCGACGGCGATTATGAATCCATGGTGCAGCGTGTCTACCGTCAAATACGGTCCGCAGATGCTACTGCCAATATCACCATTGCCACCTCCAAGTCACAGGTATCCACCCTTCACAATCAATTGGGGGATTCTGTCGGCATCTGCGTGGAGCCTTGTAGGAGAGATACTTTTCCGGCAATTACGCTGGCTTGTGCTTACCTTGTCGATGTATTGAACATCTCCCCCACGGAGCCTGTCGTTGTCTGTCCGGTTGACCCATATGTCGACAGCAGTTATTTTGAAGCCCTGCTCCGTCTGAGCAAGCTTGCTCAAAATGATGATGTGAACCTGACACTTATGGGCATGGAACCAACTTATCCCAGTGAGAAATACGGATACATTATTCCGGGAAATGCCAAGCTTGTGAGCGAAGTAAAAAGTTTTAAAGAAAAACCATCTGCCAAAATCGCCAGGGAATATATAAAGCAAGGAGCTCTTTGGAACGGTGGAGTTTTTGCTTTCAAACCCAAATACGTTCTGGAACGTGCTCATCAGCTGATTGATTTTACAGATTACTTGGATCTTCTTGCCAAATATGAAACACTTCCAAAAATCAGTTTTGACTATGCGGTTGTTGAAAAAGAATCCAAAATTCAAGTTCTTCGGTACGGTGGAGAATGGAAGGATATCGGGACCTGGAATACCCTCGCTGAAGCCATGGAAGAAAATGTTATCGGGAATGCGATTCTCAATGAGACCTGTGAAAATGTTCACGTAATCAATGAGCTGGATGTTCCTATCCTATGTATGGGCTTAAAAAACAAAGTAGTCTCTGCAAGTGCAGAAGGTATTCTGGTATCAGACAAGGAACAATCCAGCTATATAAAGCCTTTTGTAGATAACATCGATCAGGAAATCATGTTTGCAGAGAAATCCTGGGGAAGCTATCAGGTAGTAGATGTCGAGGAAGAGAGTCTGACCGTCAAGGTTACTTTAAATCCCGGTCATAAAATGAATTATCACAGTCATGAACACCGCGATGAAACCTGGACAGTAATCGCAGGCAAAGGTCGCACCATCATTGATGGGGTTGAACGCTTCGTTCAAGCCGGAGATGTAGTGACCATGAAAGCCGGGTGCAAGCACACTGTTATAGCGGAAACCGAATTGAAAATTATGGAAGTGCAACTGGGAAAAGATATCAGTGTACAAGACAAGCAGAAATTTGATTTGCCATAATGTGTTACAAATGAAAAAAGCGCAAAAAAAGAGCGTGTGGAAAAATGAGAAACCATTTTTTCATGCGCTCTTTTTTGTTTCTTATTGACGCTTTATGCGAATCAATCCGAAACTCCCCTTTTACACTACAATCATGCCACACTTCTTAGAAAATGTCAATATCAAATTTACAATTCAATATAATATTGCATTATTTTATCTGTGTAACACTCTTGCACACTCATATCTTCTCATAATGTAAACTAATCTTCAAGTGTTATTCGTTGTAAAATTTCGACATTTCATTACAATTCTTTTCTTCTGCTGCAGGCAACTCCACCTGCAAGAAAAACAAAACTAAGCATAAAGAATACAGGAGTATAATCGAATCCGCCGGTTTTTGGAACAGCATCAAGCTCTTTTGCGGATGCATTCTCAACTGAAGCTGACTGACTTGGAACAGTACCGTTTATACTGTACTTATCTGCCGGTGTTGCAAGAACAATCGTATCCTTTTTCAGAGAGAAAGAACCGGCCTCGAAATTGTAGGCAGGCAATGCTGCTGTCCCTCTCTTATATTGAGTAACCTCTGCGTAGTCAACTGTACCGCTAACATAAGCATTTGCGTGAACACCTGTGCCATCTGCAGCCTTTGCATAAAACTCTTTTACATTTCCGTTAATCTGAAGAGTAGCATCTTCGAATACTGCTGCCTTAACGGCATCCGCATTCAAAATACCTACCGATTTCTGGAGTGAGTAAACATAATCTACTCCGGGAGCATTTACAACACATGTCTGAGGGGTGGAAAATGCAAGTTCGCTGATTCTTTTGCTCATGTCAAGAGTCAGGCTTTGAGTTGCATCTGCTCCGTCTACCACGAGCTTATCTCCATCCTTAAACCCCTCATAAAAATAATACAATTCCCAATGTTCTACGTGCTCTTTGTTGAGCAAATAAGCCCATTCACCCTTATCTTTGTCATAATACACGGTCCAGGTGTCAGGTGCTGCCGCAGAAGCCGTAAGTGCCGACGTGAGTGCCAGGATCACCATTACTGCTACTGCAAATACTGCTGTTAAAAATCTCATTCTTTTCATGTCTTTCATCCTCCTTGCCCCTTTTAATTATATAGTTTATCTATTTCTATTTCTTTTGCCACCACAACAAATCTCCCATTATCCACATGATATGAACAGGTGGACAGTGTCACAAATTTGTCACCAAATTCTGCACTGAGTTCCTCATTTTTATAATAGGATAACGCCTTTATGTTCTCATAGAAGTCTAAGAATTCCTCTTCCGTATCCGCCTGAAAAAACTTATAAAACTTAAAGCAGTCGTCCGTCTTGTAAAAAACCTGCGATTGGAAAGCAGCTATCACTTCATATACATGTCTCTCAGATTTCGTAGAAAGATACAGATATGGATGGGTATCTCTATAGTCCTCCT
>JAILPF010000079.1 GCA_024699575.1 Acetatifactor sp.
TATGACATGCATATAGATAATGCCCTTGCATTAAATGAGAGAATCACTACCTTTGATGATGTGTATTATTTGGCATATCCATGTTCTTCTTCAATTGTAAATTTCGATGGGAGCGTAACTCCGGATTCGTCAATTACGGAAAATATTTTTATGAAGGGCGCCATTTATATGAGCAAGTATACGGGTTCCACAAAGGGCGGATTTGAGATTGATGAATCCTGGCAGTCAAATGACGGTCTGGTCAATGAGATTTCCGCGGGTGCGCCGTTTGGGGCTCCGCAAAGTACTTATAATAGTGACTTGGCTTTGATACCGGGAAGCTGGTATGTGATGCCTACCTATAGGGGAGACCATATGTCCTTACAGGGAGGTCTTACGAAACGGAACGACGTAAAGCTTTTTTTTATGGAACTGGTAAAACTTCTTGCCGGAGCTTCTGCTGAATATAGATAAAAATGATTCCGCAAAAAAGTGTGATGCGGAGAATGGAGGAAAAATGGAAACATTGGTAACCTATTTTAGTGCGGAGGGTGTAACCGCTAAAGTTGCAAAGGAGTTTGCAGAAAGAATCGGAGCAGACATTTTTGAAATCATTCCTCGAGAACCCTACTCAAAAGCAGATCTTAACTACATGAATCCTCTTGCGAGATGCAATCGTGAGCAGATGGGTGGCAAGGATGTTCCTGTGGCAGATAAGATCAAGGATTTTGACAAGTATGATACTGTGTATGTTGGATTCCCAATCTGGTATGGACAGGCGCCAAGAGTGATTCATACCTTTGGAAAGGAGTACGACTGGGCAGGAAAGACAGTACATGCCTTTGCTACTTCAGGTGGAAGTGGGATTGGAAAGACAGCAGAAAAATTAGCTCCTTCGCTAAAAGGAGCGGTATCTGTTGACGCGAAGCTTGTTCATGATGCGGCAGAATTGAATTAAAATCTATTGTAATTCTATAAATATGTTTTCAGAGAGTTAGTACAAGAGGCAGCTGTTGCAATTTTTGCAATGGCTGCCTTTGGTTTTGTTGAGAGTATTGGCTGAATAGAATAGTTTGATTAATCTTATCCCATCCTTAGGAATGTCTTCTTTTGGACGAAGAATTGAAACTTATCCGGGACAGGATGGCGCATGAGAAAAATGTCAATCGATCCCTCCTATTCGATTTCCTTAAAATTGTAAATGTACAAATATTAAAAGCATTTGTACATGTTCATATTTTGTACATTTTGTATAATGACGATGTACTTAAAATTAATTTTATAAAAGAAATGCATAAGGAGGAATAATATGAACGGATGGAAAAAGAAACTATTGGCAGCAGGCATATTCACTGTTGCAATGACTTTAGGAGCATGTGCAAAGCCTACTTCTGACAAAAAGGAAACATCCGATGAGTCAGTAAAAGAAGTAAACGATACGAGCAGCGAGAAAATTGATTCGATGGAAAAGTATGATTCTCCTGTGACAATTACAACTGCAGTAGGATTGTCGGATGAAGCACAATCTTTACTTGGGGTTGATAGTAAGGCAATGACAGATAATAGTTGGTTCAATGGATATTTGAATGATTTAGGCATCAAAGTAGAAGTAGCATGGTCAGTACCGAGTGCTCAGTATAATGAAAAATTAAATGCACAGATATCTGCAGATGATTTACCGGACGTATTCAGCGTCGACATGCAACAATTAAAGACACTTTCTGATAATGGAATGATAATGGATTTAACTGAGGTGTTCGATACCTATATGTCTGATTTTACAAAACAGATGATGGAAGAAGACGGTTGGGTAGCATTAGAACAATCTAAGGTAGATGGAAAAGTAATGGCATTACCGAATGTCAGTGGTAATCATGATAGTGTGCCATTGATGTGGATTCGTAGAGATTGGCTAAAGAAAGTTAATATGGAAGCACCAACTACATTATCAGAACTTGAGGCCGTTATCGATGCATTTGTCACAAAGGATCCAGATGGAGATGGGGTTGATGATACCTATGGGGTCGCTTTGGCAAATGATTTATTTGATAATGGTATGTGTGATTTGACAGGAATTATGGAAATGATGGGTGCTCATAAGGGCTGGGTAGAAAAGAATGGTAAGGCAGAGAAAGGGTTAATCCAACCTGAGATGAACAAAACGTTAGAGTTAGTTTCCTCTTGGTTTGCAAAGGGATATCTAGATAAAGAGTTTATTGCAAAGGATTCTAGTAAAGTTGCAGAGGATATTATCGCTGGCAAGGTGGGAATCACTTTTGGTCAGCACTGGACCGCTTTTTGGCCTTTCTCAGATGCAAAAAAACTGAATGATGATGCAGAGTGGTATCCATATCCAATTCCAGCTGAGGGTCAAGAATTGCCTAAGGTTATGGTTGGAGGAAGTGCAAGTCAGTTCTTTGTTGTAAATGCGAACTGTAAAAACCCTGAAGCTGTTGTAAAAATGTATAATTATTTCTACCAGAAGGATTGTGCAATTTCTCCAGATTATGATTCAACATATCATATAAGTAGTGCTTTGCAGATGCAACATCCAGAACAGTCATTTATTTGGTCAGTATTAAAGACATTCTATCCTCAACAGAATCTTTTCATTAGCAGGGGTGTCAAAAAATATCTAGATGGAGATGAGTCTCAGCTAGAGAATGCATGGGTAGCTGATAACGCAAAACAGGTAAAGGATTATATTGACGATCCAGTGAAAAACAAGGAGTATTATGCATCTTATATCTGGTCTGGTCCAGAGGGAGCATTTACCGCAGTTGATAGCTATGAGAAGAATGGGCAAAGACTACAAGACTTGTATGTTCTGGGTAATACAGACGGTATGACCATGTATGAGGTGGCATTAGAACAGTTAACATTGGAGACCTTTACAAAGATAATCACAGGTGAGAAGCCAATATCTGAGTTTGATTCTTATGTTAGTCAGTGGAAAAATCTTGGAGGAGAAGAAATTACACAAGAAGTGAATGAACGATTAGGACGCTAGAATTGGAGGAGTAAAAAATGACCAGGGACAGAAAAGAGAAAGGAAAAACTTGCCATATCATAAAGAGAGAGTTTCATAGACAATGGTTGCTTCATCTAATGCTTCTGCCTATGGTTATTCTACTATTGATATTTTCTTATTATCCAATGATAGGAATTGTGATCGCTTTTGAAAAATATAATCCAAGACTGGGGTTTTTTAAATCAAGCTGGATCGGTTGGGATAATTTCCGGTACATATTGAAGATGCCAAATACCTTTCGTGTTTTATTTAATACAATCTATATAGCACTTTTAAAAATGCTGTTCGGATTGTTGGTTCCCATTCTTTTCGCAGTCTTGTTAGACCTTGTGAAACACAATGGATATAAAAGAATCATTCAGACGCTAATCTATATTCCTTATTTTCTGTCCTGGGTTGTACTTTCAGGGATACTAATTGACACACTAAGTCCATCAATGGGAATTATAAATCAGATACTAAAGTCACTTGGAATTCAGCCTATATTTTTCCTGGGAAATGCTCAGATATTTCCGCA
>JAILPF010000113.1 GCA_024699575.1 Acetatifactor sp.
CATAATAGCTTTCCCTGATGGTACCGGTATAAGATGCATTCTTGGATGCTGTCCAGATCTCCTCCAGCTTGATTCCGCAGATTTCCGCTGCTTTTTCTGTAGAACTGACAATCGTCCTCTCAACCTGCCTTCCCAGAGTGAGCGACATCATGTAAACCATGCTGAAAGCGATGATTGTAAGAGGCACCAGCAGGCCCAGAATCAGCATTCCCATCATTCCATATGTCAGAGAACTTTTTCTTTTCCCTCGAGTCTTCATCAAGCCCTACCTCCCACCAGAGTATTTTATCACGTTCTCCCTTTTTTCGCATTATTATTATTGTCCATACAACAAAAAACCACTACCTGATGTATGCATCAGGTAGCAGTTTTCATTTTTTCAGCTATTTCAAATCCAGAAACTCTTCATAGATTCCACTGACGCATTTCGCTTCCTCCACGGTCGGCATCTCACAGAAGATACGAAGAAGTGGTTCTGTTCCCGAGAAGCGGGCAACTACCCAGCCGCCGTTCTTGAAGTATACCTTGCAGCCATCCATATAGGAAATATGGTCGATTTCAAAAGGAAGCTCAGGTACCTTTTTCTGCTCCATGAGAATATTGGTCATCTCCTGTTTCTTCTCATGGCTGAATCGATAGTCTCTCTCCTCCATGAAAATCTGTCCGCATTCCGCTTCGATATCTCTGTAAATCTGAGAAATCTTTTTGCCGGTAACTGCAATCATCTCCACCAAAAGTGCTGCAGCATACACACCGTCCTTACCACTGATATGACCCTTCACGGTAAGTCCACCGGAGGATTCTCCTCCGATGATGGCGTCCGTCTCTGTCATCTTGGCAGAAATCCATTTAAAGCCAACCGGTACCTCATAGCACTTCTCGCCAAAACGCTCAGCCACCTTATCCAGCATATGTGTGGTAGCAAGATTTCGAACCACAGGTCCGTGCCAGCCTTTGAATTTCACAAGATAATAATAGAGAAGCACCAGAATATCATTGGGGTGCAGGAAACGTCCTGTGTCATCAATAACACCGATCCGGTCCGCATCACCGTCTGTGGCAAGACCGATATCACAGCCGTTGTCCAGGACACAGTTCTGCAATGCACGAAGCGTGGTCGCATTGGGGGACGGGAGCTTTCCTCCGAACAGGGTATCGTGTCTGTCATGAATCGTATATACATCACATCTGGTCGTCAGAAGGATGGTCTTCAATGATGTTTCACTGACGCCGTACATAGGGTCGATTGCCACACGCAAGCCCGCCTTTTTGATAGCGTCAACATCCACAGCATTTAAGATATTATCGAGGTAATCATTCAATGGATAAATCTCTTCAATCAGCCCCTTTTTCAGAGCCTCCTCATAATCCATCTCTTTAACGTCTTTCACCTTGGCAATATATCTCTCGATATCCTGCGTCTGTTTCTCATCGGCATCCCTTCCACCCTTGGTAAACACTTTGATACCGTTGTAGGTCGCCGGGTTATGGCTTGCGGTAATCATCATTCCATAGTCAAACTCATGCACCATGGTGTAGTACATTACAAGGGGAGTTGGAGCGGACTTGTTTACCAAAAGTGCCTTGATTCCCTCCGCTGCGAACACCTGCGCCGCCCACTGCATGGATTCCTTGGAGAGGAAACGTCTGTCATATCCAATGACAATCTGTCGTTTTACACCCTCCGCAGTCATCTTATCGCACATTGCCTTTGCCAAAATCTGAATGTTACTCTTTGTGAACTCATCTCCAATGACAGCTCTCCAGCCACCGGTACCAAATTGAATCATTTTATCTCCCTGCCTTTCCAATGACACCTTTTTATTTCCCCATTATAACCGTAACCTTGTGGCTGTCTCCCTCAGGATATACCGGAATCTTATCCACTGTGTTACCATCCACAAGTATCTGTTTTACACCTTTCATTACACCGTCAGGGTTCTGAACGGTAATCTGATATTTTGCACCGCGCCAGATTCTGTCCACCTTGAATTCCTTCCAATCTGCCGGAACGCAAGGATCCACGGTCAATTTCTCGAAATCAGGACGGATTCCCAACATATATCTGGTGGCACTAAAGTAGGACCATCCGCCGGAGCCTGTCATGAAAGGATGACGCGCACGTCCATGGGCTGTGTGGTCACGTCCCATAATGAACTGACAGTACGAATAGGGCTCGGACTCTCGGATTTCTATCTTATCATTCTGATAGTAAGGGCAGAGTGCATTGTAAAACTTCATTGCTCTGTCACCTCGCCCCAGCTTACACTCAGCCGCCCACGCCCATGGATTGGGATGGGAGAAGACAGAACCATTCTCCTTGAGTCCTGGATAAACTCTTGTGACAAATCCGATATCGTCATCAGGCTTTGTATAGGAGGGCGCATTTAACTGGATTCCCCATGGAGTGTAAAGATATTTGTCCACACTGTCCATTGCCTTGATACCCTTCTCATAATCAGCTGCTCCGGAGAGTACCGCCCAGGAGTTACTCTCCAGATGCACCTTACCCTCTTCGTCCGCCTGAGTACCAATCTTCTTACCGTTTTTGGTAATACCACGAATGTACCATTCGCCGTCCCACAGTTCCTTGTTGCATACTTCTTTTACATGTTCTGCAACTGCACTATATTTCTTCACATCCTCTTCTCTTCCAAGATACATTGCAAGCTCGATGAAATTCTCCAGTGCCCAGTAATGCAGGAAGGATACCAGCGCGCTTTCACCGCCGCCCAGATTCAGACAGTCGTTCCAGTCTGCACGTAAGCCCTTGCAGATTCCTGTAGCGCCGACCTGACGTGTAGAAAAGTCTAGGATACATTTCAGATGATCGTATACGGTATCCTCTCCCTTGTCTGCATAGGTCACCTTTTCATCTGCCAGCGAAAACTCTCCGGTCTCTTTGATATATTCCACAACCGACGCCACCAGCCACAGAGCATCATCGGAACAGGCATCCTTCAGCCCGTGGATCATGCTGTCTTTATCCGGCTCGGGGATAACAGTGGGAGACTTGAAGGGCTTTACAGATTCATCCGGCTCGAACCACTCCGGCTGGAACAGATGCAGACCGTACCCCTCTGAAACCAGACCTTTTAACAGCTGCATAATACGAAGCCTGCATTTCTCCGGATTGGAATGAGGAATCGTCATGGCATCCTGGGCCGTATCACGGTATCCCAGTCCCACACGTCCGCCGACCTCAATAAAAGATGCGAATCTGGAGAACATAACATTAATCTCTGACTGATACAGTGTCCAGGTATTAATCAAAGTATTCATACCCTCATTCGGTGTCTCAATCTGCAGACAGTCAAACTTATGCTGCCAGAAATTGTGAAGTGCCTCATATGCGGCATCCACCTTTGCGGGGTCGCTGTATTTCTCGCGCATCTTTCTGCCTGCCTCGCGATTTCCTTCACCCAGCATGAAAATCAGACGAACTTCCTCCCCGGGAGCAATCGTCACATTTTTCTGCAGAGATGCACAGTGATTATTTCCAAGTTCATGTGAGGAGGAGCACTTTCCGGTCTCCACCGCAATCGGATTATCCTCGGTTCTGTAAGAACCAATAAACTTATCTCTCAGACAGTCATATCCATCCGGCTCAAAATTCGCGGTAAAATACTGGAAACCAAACTGCTCGTAGAACAAGTCTTCCTCAATGATACCATCCTCATAGGAGGAGCCTGCACAATACATACTCATCTGGAAATTCTGGTTATCAATCATAATATGATGGAAAGAAAGCTCAGCATAGGAGAAAACACTCAGATTTCTTGGTGTCTTACCCTCATTCTTAATCACCACATCCCAAAGCTCCACATCATCTCCCATGGGGATGCACATCTTCTGGGATGCCTTCAAGTCATCATACTCACACTCATATACGGTATAGCTCATACCGTGACGGCAGGTATATTTTGCCTGATCCAGCGGTTTGCCCACCGGTTGCCAGGAAATACTGAAATAATCCTTTTTATCATTGTCCCGGATATACACATAGTGTCCCGGTCTGTCCATAGGTACAGCATTACCGCGGAATCTCGTCACTCTGTGATACTCCGGTGTCTTGTAAAACATATAACCGCCTGCTGTATGGTTTAACACCGCACAGGTATTTTCCACGCCAAGATAATTGGTCCATGAAACCGGTATATCCACCTTATCTATTACATATTCTCTTTTTTCATTATCAAAATGTCCGTATTGCACCCCATTACCTCCTGTGTCTAAACTTCTATACATTTATCCTATCAAAAAATGGGTATTTCTGAGGAGTGTCATATATGGCAAATTTTGCATTTTGTTGTCTGAAAACTCTTGTAATATAGAACGTTTTTATATAGAATAGACCATAAGGACTATATAAAGGGGAAGGTTTGGGAGCCATGTCTAAAATTCGCAAAATTGCAGTGTTTATCTCTCATATATATGGCGATTATCAGAGGGAGGTCTGCCAGGGCGTCATCGATAAGGCAACACAGTACGGTTACCACGTAGACGTGTTTACCTCCAATGATGAAAAGATTCTCGGGAAGTATTCCACCGGAGAATTTGATGTGTTGCGCATCCCCAATCCCTCCAGCTACGACGGAGCAATTATCAGCTCCAACACCTATCTGGTTCCCGAACTGGGACAGCAGATTATTGAAGCGCTCCAGAGCTGGGACTGTCCCGTCATTGATATCAACACCACCGTATCTCCTTTTCCCCGTGTATTACTGGACAATAATTCCGCCATCGCAGATTTGGTAAAGCATTTGGTATCCGTTCACGGATTACACAATATCTGCTATCTCGGCAATACGATAGAATTTTATTTCTCCTGTGCGAGAGAAGCGCGTTACAAGGAAGCCATGGACGCCTGCGGTCTGACTGACAGGATTCAAATCGTAGAGGCAGATTATTCCAGAGAGAGCATCTGTG
>JAILPF010000122.1 GCA_024699575.1 Acetatifactor sp.
GAATTATCTATTATTTCTACCCTTATGTTTTAGGCTCTTATGCGGATGGGTTTCGCGAAATCGAAGTAAGCTACGAAGAACTGTTGGGACGGTCGTCCTTATAAACTTGTGGATTGGAGTTTTGCATGCATTTCACATTGATATATGGTATAATAAAAAAATTAGTACATCACTTATATCAGGCATTTTAATTAGTTGGTTTTATGAGTTCTAAAGGGATATGTGTTTCATTTAAAATATGTGAAGATTAACAAAGACCGGAGGGAACAAGATGAAAAAAGCTAAGAGAAAAACTCTAAAAAAAGTGCTTCTTAACCAGGTGATTCTTTTCGTGGCTGTGATTGTGGTAGTGATCATGGCTGTCAATGTGAAGCTGGAGTCGGACAAGATTATCAGTCTTACGGTTTCAGTGCTTCAAAAAGAGTCCAATTCTTATGCGGCAGAAATTCAAAACTGGTGGAGTTCCATTGAGGACAGAGTCAATCAGACCGCCGATGTGTACCGTAATATCCCGAAACAATCAGACAATGATACCCTTAAGCTCTTAATGACGCTTACTGCAGATGATCCCGACTCCCAAGACATTTATATGGCATTTGAAGATACGGGTACGTTTTTGGACG
Organism: Acetatifactor sp.; assembly: GCA_024699575.1. Classification (GTDB taxonomy): domain Bacteria; phylum Bacillota; class Clostridia; order Lachnospirales; family Lachnospiraceae; genus Acetatifactor. The sequence continues at coordinate 624 of JAILPF010000122.1, forward strand.
GTTCCGGATGGAAGCCAGATGCCTCTTTCGTATTTACCGATAGAGCATGGTATACCGGAGCGATAGCTAAGAACGGAGAGATTTATACATCCGATCCTTATCTGGATGCATCCACAGGCAAAACCTGTCTTGCCTGCTCTGTTTTAGTCAGAGACAAAGTAGTATTAAGCAGTGATATCAATTTTGATAAGGTAAGCGAAAAACTGAACTTGTTTCAATCCAGTTCTCCGGATGCAAAGTTTTATATCATAAACAAAGATGCAAAAAATATACTTGTCAGCAATGTACAGAGTGTGGTCGGAGAGACGGTTTCCGATAGCACGGATTCCCTGATGGCGGGTCTTAACAAGGTATGGGATAAACTTTTAAATTCAAAGACCTTAAAGGAACCTGTTACGGCATCCACCTCACAAGGTAATATGATGTATTTTTCAACAGATATTAAAGATACCTCATGGGTCGTTGTATCAGCTGTTCCTGCGTCATTTATGATATCCAGTATCCTGAATGCCACAGTCCTGACGATTATTATTGCTTTGGTTCTTCTGGTGATTTTAGGCATTTCACTTCAAGTTATTATCAGCAAATATATGAATCCTGTAACCACAGTTACGGAAAGAATCACAGATATCAGCGACGGTAATTTTATGGTTTCACTTGAGCCTGTGGGCAATAATGAGATTACCACGCTCAGCGAACACTTGAATGAATACATAAAGAATATGAGAGAGATGCTTATTAATCTTGCGGATATCTCAAATAATATGAACAGCAATGCCGGAGCATGCTTTGATATTTCCAAATCCCTCTCTGCTGCAAATCATGAGCAGGGTGATGCGGTGGAAAAGCTCAATAATATTCTCTCTGATATGAATAATTCTATAGATGAAATAGCCAGTGCTGCCACCGATTTGGCGCAGACTTCCGACAATATTACGCAAAATGCCGAGACAGTAAGAGACATGTGTAATGAGACGATGGACTCCTCAAAGACCGGAAAAGAAGAGATGACAGCAATGACGGAGAGTGTGACGACACTCAATCACACCATTAAAGACCTTGCCGGAATTATTCGTGAGACTGCGAAATCCGTTGAAGAGATTACGGGAATCACGGAGACCATCAATGCAATCTCCGAGCAGACAAATCTGTTGGCACTGAATGCTTCTATCGAAGCAGCGAGAGCGGGAGAGATGGGAAAAGGCTTTTCAGTTGTGGCATCAGAAGTAGGTACTTTGGCCAGCCAGTCAACGGAGGCTACGGAAAATATCCGAAATCTGATTACAGGTATCACCAGGAATATCGAAGAAATTGACCAAAAGGCAGATGCATGTCTGAAGGATATGGAAAACTGTATCATGGGTATGGATAATGCCAATAAGTCTTTTGCAACCATTTATGAAGATGTGGAAAAAGCAACAGAAGGTATCGTGGAGATTACCACCGGAATTGAGAAAATAAACAGCGTAGCCTCCAACAATGCGGCAGCTACGCAGGAACAGGCTTCCACCATAAATGAGATATTGAGTCTCAGTGATTCCATCGTACAATCCAGCAATAAGCTTGTGGGAGAGACTGAAAGCATTTTTGACATATCGAAAAACCTGAATAGCTATTCCGATACTATTAAGGCAGATTTGTCAAAATATATACTGACGGATAAATAACGAGTTTACGAAGCTAATACAGAATCTCTTTTACAGCCCTGTGATACTCTTCGGAGGTCTTGCACTTCCGGATGGTTTCCAGGGCTTTTTTATGCTCCGGATAGTTTGACCCCATGTGAAACCACAGCTCTTTCATCTTAAAAAGTACGTCCCTTTCACCGGATAATTCCCCGGAATAGTTGTCCCAAAGATCATTCAGGTAGGCACGGATTTCATCCGTGGAAGACTGCTCCTGTACACATATGCAGTCTTGTTCGTATTCCCTGATTTTCCCGGCAAGAGAGGGATTTGCCAAAAGCCCTCTGCCAATCATGATTCTGTCGATGGTAGGAAAGCGTTTCTTTAGAGCAATTGCATCTTCGACGGTTCTAATATCTCCATTGTAGCAGACAGGACAGGAGAGGCTTTCTGCCATTTCTGCAAATGCCTCAGGGTTTGTAGGGTTGGCATAATAATCTTCCCGCACTCTTGCGTGGATGATGACTTCCGAAAAAGGATATGCACTGTAGAGCTTGCCTAATACCTTTGCTTCATCCGGATTGGAGAATCCAAGTCTGGTTTTTATGGAGACTTTGGGCATATCCTTCTCCTCAAACACTCTGTCAAAAAAGTTTTTTAGGTGCTCTACATCGCAGAGCATGCCGGCCCCTTTTTTCTTTGTCACCACAGTGGCCATTGGACAGCCGAGGTTTAAATTTACTTCATTGTAGCCCACCTCCCGTATGGTCTTTGCTGCCCAGATAAAATCCTCTGCCGAAGAGGTCAGTATCTGCGGAACCAGCTGCGGGTCGTAGGGGAGATATTCCCTGGTTTCTCTTCTCTTAAAATGGTGAGTCATATTTGCTGCCAAAAAGGGCGTAAAATATCTGTCTACACCGGGAAAATGTCTTTTGTGTACCTTCCTGAAAACCGGTCCGGTGACTCCTTCCATAGGGGCAAAACTGATATCTGTAAAGGGTTTGGAATTCATATCT
>JAILPF010000178.1 GCA_024699575.1 Acetatifactor sp.
TATCCACATGATTCGGCGACCAAATCAATCGGAATCGATGTTGTCTGTAGCAAAAGCTCTGCACGTGCAATCCTCATATGAATCAAATCGCTTTGAAATGTCGTTCCAAAAAGCTGTGAATACAGATGCTTGAAGTGGGACGGACTGATACAGAGTTCCTCGGAATATTTACTGATGGAATGGTCTTTGGCAACATCTGTCTGCATATTCAGACGAATCTGCTTCAAACTCCACAGATAGGGGCTGGCTTTTTCTATTCGTTCCTGTGAATTGGAGGCTGCGGCCAAATGATTCAGAAGAACTGTAAAAAGTGCATTGATGTTGGCTTCTGCATATTCCAAAGAAGTATAGGCATCTTCCCATAACAATTGCCTGATCAGCGTAGAACAGGTTTCAATATCATCTATCTGAAACGGAATATTGCATTGAAGTGATGCAGGTATCTTTTCAGTGCTTTCCAGACGAAAATGAATCCAATCATCAGAAAACTTTCCATCCGGATCATAATAGTTATAGCCGGTGTTCGGTGAAATCAGGATTGCAGAACCGGGATTTAAGGAATAGTTCTTTTCATTGATACACAGCCTGGCGTTGCTGCGTAACAATAGAAGTACATGATTGTCCTGTCCATAGGCCCGATTCATATAAAATGATGAGATATGTTTACTTGCACAGCCTGCTCTCAGAATTTTCATTTGCGTATTCCTTCATACAAAATAAATAAAAAATTGCACAATATGTTAGTTTTTTAGAACTATACGACATTATATATTATCGCTTGTCAGTGTACTATATGCAATAGCTACAACAAAATATTTGATAGATGATTGAAATGAGACATAATACACAAATGCTGAAAAAGAATCTGAAATTAAATATTTTGGATAAGACTATTATGTTATTAGGAGGAAGTATGAAGCAAAAACTATTAAAAGCAATGAGTGTTTTGGCAGTGGGTGCAGTTCTGCTTGCAAGCTGCGGAACGCAAAAAGTGACAGATGTGCCGGATGATGTGAGTGCTCCAAAGTCATCAAGTGCATCGGGAACAGGAAAAGAATCAACGGTGAAACCGGGTGATATTTCTTATCCGCTTGACAGTGATAAAACGGTAAGCTGGTATATTCAGGATGCTCCTCAGCCTCATGAGAAATTCGCGGATGCATCGGAATCACCATTCCATGTAAAATTAGCCCAGAACCTGGGAGTAGATATTGAATGGATGTTCCCGACAACAGGTTCGGATGGCAATATGTTCACCACAACCTTGATGGCTGATCCGGATTCTTTGCCGGATATCATGACAGTATATTTCATGGATAAGGCCAATCAATATCTGGAGGATGACATCATCTGGGATCTGACAGATTATATTCAGGAATACGCGCCGGATTATTATGCATGGCTGCAGACCAATCCTGCGTACGACAGTGCAATGAAAACAGACAATGGACAGTATTATTGCTTTGGATTTTTCCGTGAGGATGGCGGTTGGAATGATACTTATCTGGGACCGGTAGTCCGCAAAGACTGGCTGGAGGAGTGCGAGCTGGAGATTCCAACAACCATCTCCGAGTTTGAACATGTTATCAAAGTATTCAACGAAAGATATGGAGCGACCTTTAATTCAGCATTCGGCAGATATAATGCGATGGGCATTTGCGGTGCCTTCGGCGCCTACGGCAATGCTGTGGCAGGTAACGGCTGGTATATCAAGGACGGCAAAGTCAGATTCGGTCAGGCACAGCCGGAGTGGCGTGAATATATGAGCTGGCAGAATAAGTTATGGAATGCCGGACTGATTGACCGGGATATTTTGACTGAGGATGATACTACCATCAAGAACAAGATTCACAATGATAAGTGCGGTATTGCAGTGACCTCCATGGGACAGATGACTAACTGGAATCAGGAACGTGTTGCTGACGGTAAAGAGGAAGTCTGGATTGGTATCCCGTATCCAAAGTCTGATGACGGAGAGATTTCCTGTGTGTTTGGTGGATTTGGAATCGGAACACAGACTACTGTAATTACCAAGGCGGCAGACGAAGAGACAGTCAAACTCTGCATGCAGATGCTGAATTATTCCTACACAAAAGAGGGCTCTTTGTATTGGAACTATGGTACAGAGGGGGAAACATGGGAATTTGATGACAAGGGTGTTCCTGCGTTCACAAGCCTCGTAACAGACGACCCCGATACCAACCCTATGACCAAATATAACGGTACTACCTGGAACGGTCCTGCAATTCAGGCCACCAATCTTTTATATCTGAAAAACAGCAAGGCTGCCTGCGATGCAAATGATACATGGTTCTATGTATGGCCTGATGACGAAGAAAAGAATATGGCTGTCACAGGCGGCTGGAAGTGGCCGGTGGGTGTAACATTCACTATTGAAGAGGCAGATGAACTGGATGAAATTTCACAGAACATCCCGATTTATGTGAGCGAGAGTTACGCAGCATTTTTAACCGGTAGTAAGGATATTAATGATGATGCGGTATGGAATAAGTACTTGGAAGATCTGGAAACATACAACTTATCCCGTGTGACTGAAATTCGTCAGGCTTGCTATGACCGCTATAAGAATCGTTAAACAGGAGGGATAATACATGCGGTCGCCTGCTATCAAGCAAACGAATACTCATTCCTTTTCAAAGACATTGGCAAAGGACTGGGACAGGAATAAGTGGAAGTATATTCTGATGGTTCCGGTCATTGTATATCTGATTTTGTTCTGCTATAAGCCGATGTACGGACTGATAATGGCATTTCAGAACTTTAAAATTTCCAGAGGGATATCAGGGTCTGCGTGGGCAGACCCCTGGTATAAATGGTTCGAAAATTTTATAACAGACCCCTATTTTCCACGTATTATCAAGAACACATTTACGTTGAGCGGTCTGACGATTTTGTTTAGCTTTCCTGCACCGATTATTCTTGCACTGTTGATTAATGAGGTTAAAAATAAGGTTTTCAAACGTTCTGTGCAGACAATCACATATATGCCCTATTTCATTTCCATGGTTGTACTCTGCGGAATGATTAACGTGTATTGTAAACAGGACGGACTTTTCTCACAGATTGCTGTGGCTTTGGGAGGAACAGCACAGAATTATCTGGCTTCTCCCGATTATTTCCGCACAATCTATGTTTTGTCGGATATCTGGCAGAAGATAGGGTGGGATTCCATTATTTATCTCGCGGCGATTTCAGCAATCGATCAGGAGCAATACGAAGCGGCAAGAGTGGATGGAGCCAATCGTTTTCAACAGATGTTGAGGATTACTCTCCCGGGATTGGTGCCGATTATCATGATTCTGCTGATTCTGCGCTTGGGTGGAATTTTGAACGTAGGCTATGAAAAAGTGCTCCTTTTATATAATCCATCCACCTACGATGTTGCCGATGTCATTTCCACTTATACATACCGGCTATCCTTCCCGACGAGCGGAACTCCGATGTATTCCAAATCGACTGCTATCGGATTGTTCAACACGCTGGTTAATGTTGTATTTCTTGTTACAACGAACGCCATCAGCAAAAGAACGACGCAGTCCAGTGTGTTCTAAGGAAAGGAGCAGTTATGAAAAAGCATTTTTTGACATCAGACAGTATTTTTCAGTTTATATGTATTGTGATATTGATTGCCCTGTGTATCGTGACATTGTACCCGGTCTGGTATATTATGTGTGCCTCCTTTACTTCAAATACATATCTTGTATCACACCCGGGTGTATTGCTTCGTCCACATGGTTTTACGCTTGGTTCCTACAAGCTTGCATTGACGCATCCGCTGTTGTTGTCCGGATACAAAAATATTTTAATTGTCCTGTTTATATCCTTGCCGATTAATATTCTGCTGACCTTGTTTACGGGATATTTTCTGGCATCCAAAAAGGTGTTGTTCAAACCGGTTCTTCAATTTATGATTCTTTTTACCATGTTTTTCTCCGGTGGAATGATACCGGCATATTTGAATGTCCGGGACCTGGGATTATACAATACACTGTGGGCACTGATTTTGCCCGGTGCTCTGAGCGTGTATAATTCTATTATTTGTAAAACTGCAATCGAAGCTATGCCGGATTCCTTGTCGGAATCCGCCAGCATTGACGGAGCAAATGATATCACAATTTTATTCAGAATTGTTTTACCTCTCATTAAACCGACGATCGCGGTCTTGCTGCTTTATTATGGCGTCGGACACTGGAATGCTTGGTTTAATGCAGCCATTTATTTACAGGATAATGAAAAACTTCCTATACAGAATATTATGCGTGCAATTTTGATTGCGAACTCTAACATCCTGAATTCTGCGGCAGCGGAAAACGATCAGGTCAACCAGTTCGCGGAATCCATTAAGTACGCCACGATTATGCTGACAACTATCCCGATATTGTGTATTTATCCTTTCCTTCAAAAATACTTTGTGAAAGGTGTAATGATTGGTGCTGTGAAAGGATAAAGTACTATTGTTGATTCCTGTGATTAATGCGGGTTTTATAACCTGCTGCGGTCACAGGAATTTTTGTCTGCGATTCGCTTTATGCTTGCGAAATTTTGCAGTGTGGGATATATTCTTTATAGAGTGGTTCACTCAATAGAAACATCTATTTTTCTTTTGTGGCAAGAAATGTCTGCCATGTTTTTCCTATTTTTTCCCTGATCTCGCTCGGATTTTGTCTGGACTTTGCCGGAGCACTTCTTAATTTTGCTGCGAATGCACGCGGGAAGGTTTTTTTTCGATTATGGTATGTAGGCCATTTTTTGCGAATGCACGCGACGGTAATGAAACATTAATTTCGCGTGTGCACTGATTTTTGACCAGACATACGAAATGTAAGTTGTCATGTTCCTGCGTGTATGTCTGGAAGAAGGACAGAAAGCAACGGGAGGGGATCCTATTGAGGTAGACACGTGTAGGAGTAAAAGTTTGGTTTCATATGTACTCCTCAAAAAACAGTAGCACGCGAAATCTGCAAAAGTTGGACACCACGTGTATCTTCTGAAAAACGCTAACGTATGAATTCCACAGAATTGCTGTGGCGCGTGTAGAAAAGGGAAAAAAGAGAAACAGACGAATGGAATCTGCCGCAATAATAATACAGAGAAGGAGGATATAGCCATTATTACCTACGAAAATGAATTAAAAGAGCAAATGAGACAACTGGACCAACTTATCAAAAAAAACGAAAAGAGTCTGAAGCAGAATAAGGGGGTGGATGAGAGGGCACTGAGAGTCTGCAAGAGAAAATGCGGATTTCAATATTATCTGGAAGATAAGGAGGGGAAAAGGACCTATGTAAAAGTAAGAGACGTGGAGAAAGTCCGAAAAGTGGCGCAGAGAGAGTATGATGTATCAATTCACAAGACGCTATTAGCATTGCGAAACAGGTTGGAGCGATTCCTTAAGTTATATGATATTGAATCAATCGAAAAAGAGTATGAAAAACTATGTGAGGCTAAGAAAATGCTTGTGACTCCGGTTGTTATGACGGACGAGGAATATATTAAGCAGTGGGAGCATGATAATAAAGGGGGAATGAATCCTTTTCCGGACGTGGGGCAGTATCTGACGAATAAAGGTGAGTATGTCAGATCGAAATCGGAGAAGATATTGGCAGATTTGTTTTATAAGCATGGGATCCCATATATCTATGAACCGGCATTTGAGCTGGCGAACGGAAGCTATGTGTATCCCGATTTTGCATTGCTTAATGTGCGTGAAAGGAAGACGATATATTGGGAACATTTTGGATTGATTTCGGATGGAGAATATGCTAAGAGAACCCTCCAAAAACTCAGCTGTTATGAGGAAAGCGGAATGCAAATTGGTGTAGATTTGCTGTTTTCAATGGAGTCGGAGAGTATGCCTTTAAATTTGAGGCAGATTGAGAAAAAAATAATTATGCATGTATAATGCATTATTGCTAATTATGCACAAATAGCGCATAATGTAATCTGAGATACAAACAGGATATCACAAAAAAGGAAAGGAACTCGGTATGAGTGTAAAATTTGATAAAAAAAAGAATATAACTCATGCCGTGAAGATTTCACTGGCTGCAATAATAGCGATTCTCCTGGCGGAAGCTTTGCACTTACAGTTTGCAGTATCGGCAGGTATTGTTGCCATTCTTTCCGTGGCGTTTACGAAGAGAGAAACCATACAGACTGCGAGGAATAGATTTATTGCATTTGCGCTGGCACTAATCATTGCGGCAGTATGTTTCAATTTGTTTGGCTATAGCCATTTCGGATTTTTTGTATATCTGATTATGTTCATAGTAATATGTCAGTTTATGGGGTGGAACAGCGCAATGGCAATGGACTCCGTACTAATCTCCCATTTCCTGACACTGAAAAATATGGGAATACAGGCACTTTCCAATGAGATTGCACTGTTTATCATAGGCGTGGGAATCGGAATTTTTTCCAATCTTTTCCTGCATAAGGATACAGATTACATGGCAAAAATGAAACAGGAAACGGACGCTTTGATAAAGCAGGCATTACACCGGATGTCTCTTCGAATTATGAATCCACAAATGGTGGATTATGATGGAAGCTGTTTCGAGACATTGCGGAAGACGATTACAGAAGCATCCGCACAAGCGCATGCAAACTATATGAATCAACTATCCAAAGATGATGTTGAAGATATTGAATACATTGCAATGAGAGATAAACAGTCTGATATTCTCTATGAAATGTATAAGCATCTATGCAAAATAGAAACGGTGCCGGTGACTGCGGAATTGCTATCAGACTTTTTTGAGAGAGTATCCACCCAATATTCAATGGAAAATACAGTTGAAGGGTTGCTAAACGATTTCCGTAAACTGGACAGGCAGATGAAAGAAATGCCACTCCCCGTGCAAAGAAAAGAATTTGAAGATCGGGCAAGACTTTTTACAATCATGCGTGGTATGGAAGAATTTCTGAACTTGAAAAAAGAGTATATGATGAAAAATGATGCCAATCCCGATAAAGGAGAGTAGTCAGTGGGAGAATCAATGAAAAAAATACCTAAAATTGCAGCATTTATCTTGATTATCATGCGGGTTGTTCTGGCATTTAGACTTGGCATAGAATTTCATGTAAGCCAGCTGTGGGATGATAATCTAATGATGCGATATGCCGGTTTAAAGTCACATTTTTCACAACCTTCCTATTTTTCGCTGGTGAAAGATATGAGTTTCCCGGTGTTTATTAGACTTACTTCTGTTACAGGCATCCCGCTTACGGTCACGATTGCACTTTTGTGGGCTTCTGTTGCTGCCGTGACTTTCTACACTGTGAACAGATTATTGCCAAAAGAGAAATGCGTTTCATATTTTGCTTTTGTATATGTTCTGTTTATGCCACAGGCATTTGAGATGTGGAGTGGGGTAAGGCTTTACCGCAACATGATAATAGCACCATTTTCATTGCTTACACTCCTTTTACTCATCCATCTTACAGTGGATGCCTATAGGCTAAGTAAAGCAGCGTATGTTGTGGCAATCATGCTTGGCATCGTTTTCACCTTCACCTATTATATCAAAGAGGATGGCGTCTGGCTACTTTGCTGCCTTGGATTGGGGATGATAATTGCCTTCATTAATATGTTTTTTTCGAAAACACAGTATCTCAAAAAGGCGATTTTGATTTGCATCCCACTTTTGATGTTTGGAATGGGGACGTTGGGGTATAAAGCTCTCAATTATAAATATTTTGGAGTTTATGAAATCAATACCCGTACCGGAGGAGAACCCGGGAAATTTTTAAATACAGTCTATGCTGTGGATTCCGATTACAGATCCATGTACTGCTGGACGCCCTATGATGCGATTGAAAAAGTATTTGAGCATTCGGAAACACTTTCGAGTCATCCTGAGTTATTGGACAGTATCATGCATACCGATTGGCGGGATGGAGACATCATTCAAAATCCCATACCCGGAGATCATCTTGGATGGATTCTGAGGGATGAACTCAATAGTACAGGACTTTTTACAAGTGAAAAAGATATCGATACCTTCTTTAAAAAGGTCAATGATGAATTGAAGGCTGCAATTCGGAATGGAGATATTCCAAAAGAAAAAGATGCGTTCCAATTGGTAAGTTCCACGGGTGGGTACACCGGGGAGGAAATCCAGTATCTGCTGAATGTAGAAAAAGAAGGCTTGCTGGGCGCCGTTGTGCTGAAGGGTTATGTGGCAGGACGCGGCGGTGTATCAAAAGAGGAAATCGCTGAAAGCTACGAACTGGTTGAAGCTGTCAAGGAGTATACGCATCTGAATTATCTGGATGATTACAGTGCTATGATACCTGCAAGTGATCAGAGCGCGAAAGTGGTAAAGGTCATCTTCGGTGTCTACAGGGTTGTAAATGTAGTATTGTTTATCGGTGTAATATTTGTTATTCTGTTTGGGATTGTAAGATTCCTTGTTGGAAGGAAGAAAGAATCGAATTACTTTTATCTTGCAGGCAGTATCATATTTATGGGGATTGCACTGGTTTATGATTTTGCTATCAGCTGGTTCTCGGCCTTTTTGTTTGTGAAAGATGGAATCAATAATGTTACACTTAACTTTTATAATATTGCATTACCCGGACTCCTGTTTCTATCCTATCTGTTCGCGATAATGTATCTGGTAAAGACGAGGGGACAACATGAATAGTATTTTATTAAATTATTCCGGATTCGCAGATATTTCGGCATTAGAAAACTGCAGAAATCAGAAGACATACATCATTGAAAATACTGCAAGGTCTGATTTGCGTATCTATGAAGATTTAATTTTGCAGGCAGGGGCGGAGAAAGTACAAAGCTCTTGTGTCGGACAAAATGATGCGGTGACCTTCACATATAAGGGCGAGGAGATTCATGTCTATTATACAGAGAATGATAAGCGAACGCACATTATTCATGATATGGAGACAGACCTGCCGGACAGTGATATTGCAGGAACGGGTGAGACTTGCGCACTGTATCAGTTTGAAGTTGACTACCGCAATATTGATTGTGGGATGTGCTATATTTTTCAGACAGGCGGAGGAAGATTTTTCATCATCGACAGTGCACATATGAATTCAGTGAATGACCACATTCGTATTCATGAATTGCTAAAGAAACTGAATCATAATGATAGAATCATAATCGCCGGATGGTTTTTTACCCATGGACATCAGGACCACATCGTGAAATTTATGGACTTTGTGCGGGAGAATTATGAGGACGTTGAGATAGAGAGAGTATACAGTGGATTTCCGGCTCTTTCAGTGGAAGGCGCGGAAAGTTGGTCAGAAGGTGACAAGGAGACCATGCGGGAATTTGAAACCTTGAATGACGCGCACAACTGGAAACACATCCGGTTACATACAGGACAGCAGTTTTTGCTGGATGAATTGAAATTTACCGTGTTGCATACTTATGATGATATCTGCGAGGAGCCGCTTATCTGCTATAATGATTCCAGCATTGTTTTAGCGGTGGAAGCGAGGGGAACCAAAACAGTGTTTCTGGGGGATTCCAATGTGCGCGCCTGTGTGGAACTGACTGCGCGATACGGGCATGGTATGCAGGCAGATATTGTTCAGGTGGCCCACCACGGATTGAACGATTCCAATGTTGGAATCTATTATATGATAAATGCAAAAACTGCGTTGTTCCCGACAGCGGGACGGTATTTTGAGGAAAAGAAATCTTCGGAGGCAAACAGAGCGGTATTGCATCTGTGTGAGGAACATTTTCTGGCCGGAGACGGGACGAGAAAATTAGGGTTCCCATACTGCGCAGGGGATGCGGAACTGATTGAACATGAAATAGAGGGGAATTAAATTTACTTATAAAAATGTATCGGAGGAGTTACAGGATGATTAAGAAGTACCGGATTGGCAATCCAATCGAAACAGATTCAGTAGTGAAGGAGATTGCTATCGAGCAGCAAGGGATTCCTTATTTTGAGACAATCGAGGCTGAGAAAACCTTGAAAATGTCCATGGGGAAAACGGACCGGGTTTTTGGCCTGGGCGAAACAATAAGAGGTATCAACAAAAGAGGATATATTTATACCAGTAATTGTTCGGATGACCCCAACCATACGGAGGATAAAAGATCCTTATACGCAGCCCAGAATTTCTTCGTATTTTGGGGAGCAGCCCAGAAATTCGGAATGTATGTGGATACACCGGGTATTGTTTCTTTTGATATAGGCTATGAAGAAATCAATACTTTTTCCATTTGCTTTGAAGATTTTGATGCGTATATATATGTTGTAGAAGGCGACAGCATTCTTGATATCGTAAAACAGTTCAGAGGAATTATCGGCAGGAGCTATATTCCTCCCAAGTGGGCGTTTGGTCTTGGACAGAGCAGATGGAGTTATATGAATGAACAGGAAGTCCGGGAGGTTGTGGACAATTACGATGCGCTTGGTATGCCGCTGGATAGTGTCTATCTGGACATTGATTACATGGAGAGATATAAGGATTTTACCGTGGATGAGGAGCGTTTCCCTGACTTTGAAGGCTTTGTAAAAGAGATGCGTGCAAGAGATATTCATCTGGTTCCCATTATTGACGCCGGTGTAAAAATAGAGGATGGATATGATGTCTATGAAGAGGGTGTCGAGAAAGGTTACTTCTGCAAAAAGGAAAATGGGGAAAGACTTGTGGCTGCTGTGTGGCCGGGCAAAGTACATTTTCCGGATGTTTTGAATGAAGAAGCAAGAAAGTGGTTTGGAGAAAAATACAAAATTCTTCTCGATATGGGAATTGACGGTTTTTGGAATGAC
>JAILPF010000183.1 GCA_024699575.1 Acetatifactor sp.
TGCAGACTTATGCCGACAGGCAGATCAGATAGAGCCACAGCTGTTTGATGAACACGGTGTACTCAGGGGGCTTCGCGACAAGAATGGAAACGGTGTTGTGGCCGGGCTGACGAATATTTCCAGAATTGAATCCTTTAAAATGGAGAATGGAAAGAAGGTTCCCTGTGACGGAAAGCTATGGTATCGTGGATGCGATTGCATTGAACTGGTAAACGGTTTCAGAGGAAAACGATTCGGGTTCGAGGAGGTTGCATATTTACTGCTGTTTGGGGTACTACCGGCAGAGGAACAGCTGAAGGAATTTAGGGAGCTTCTGGCATCTCACCGCACGCTTCCGACGAATTTTACGAGAGATGTCATCATGAAAGCACCCAGTAGTGATATTATGAACTCGTTGACAAGAAGCGTGCTGACATTGGCATCCTACGATAAGAACTGCAGCGATACTTCTGTGGAAAATGTGCTGCGTCAGTGCATTGGATTAATCAGTGTATTTCCGATGCTGGCTGTTTATGGATATCATGCGTACAATCATTACTACAATGACGAGAGTATGTACATTCACAGACCGCAGAAAAAGCTTTCCACCGCTGAAAACATTCTGATGATGCTTCGTCCGGATAAAAAATATACCGAACTGGAAGCGAGAGTGCTGGATATAGCACTGGTTTTACATATGGAACATGGAGGTGGTAATAACTCCACCTTTACGACCAGAGTTGTGACATCTTCCGGGTCCGACACCTATTCTGTTATTGCGGCTGCATTATCTTCCTTAAAAGGACCGAAGCATGGCGGAGCCAACATTAAGGTTGTGGAAATGATGAGGGATATCGAAAAGAATGTATCGAACTGGGAAGATGAGGATGCGGTGAGAGCTTATCTCCAGAAGATTATGAATAAAGAGGCCTTTGATAAAAAGGGACTGATTTATGGTATGGGACACGCGGTATACTCTTTGTCCGATCCAAGAGCCCAGGTATTTAAAAGCTTTGTGGAACAGCTGGCAACAGCAAAGGGCAGACAGAAGGATTTTGCGCTTTACTCTATGATTGAGAGACTTGCGCCGGAGGTTATCGCTCAAAAGGCACATATCTATAAGGGTGTCAGTGCCAATGTGGATTTCTACAGCGGATTTGTTTACAGTATGTTGGAGATGCCGTTGGAGTTGTACACACCGATTTTTGCAATCGCAAGAATTGTGGGGTGGAGTGCTCACAGAATCGAAGAGTTGATCAATATGGACAAAATTATCCGCCCGGCATACAAGAGCGTGATGGATGAACAGGAATACATACCGATGGAGGAGAGAAGTGGTTTGCTTTAAACCACTTCTTTTTTGCATTTTTCAGTTAAAATGTGGTAAAATAACAGTAATCATGCAGGAGGTGAAAGCGGTGGCGGGGACAATTCTGGAGTATTTAAAAGAATTTGGTGATAACAGTCTGAAAAAGGCACCGTTTAGTGAAGTAGATTCGCTTGTATTGTGCCAATTTGCATATTTGAAATTTGACGGCCTGGTGCCGGAGGTGGGACAGGAGGCAGGTTCGGTTTCATTGAAGGAACTGGCTGCGCATCCCGACTATGAGAATCTGTATGCTGACGAGCGTTATGAGAAAGATAATCGTGCGCTTTTCGAGGGAATGCTTGCGAGCAGACGGTTTCGGAACATGAGGATGAAATACTATATTAATATTGTGGAGAAAAAGTACGAGACACAATTTTCCGCAGTCACATTTTTCCTGGACGACGGTACGACCTATGTGGCATTTCGTGGAACGGATGAGTCGATTGTAGGGTGGAAAGAGGATTTTAATATGGCCTTTTTGTCACCGGTTCCGGGGCAGGAGTATAGTGTAAAATATCTGAATATGGTGTCTGAGAAGTTCACAGGACCCTTCTATGTGGGGGGACATTCCAAGGGCGGCAATCTCGCCGTGTACAGTGCGATGAACTGTAAGGAATGGGTGGCAGACAGAATTCTCAAGGTTTATTGCATGGACGGACCGGGATTTCGACCTGAGGTTCTGGAGCAGTGCCGTTATAAAGATATCGAAGAAAAAGTGGTGAAAATTCTGCCCCATTCCTCTTTGGTAGGAATGTTGTTTGAGTGGGGCATTCATTTTGAAGTGGTGGAGAGCAAAAACATTGGTCTGTCCCAGCACAATCCGTATTCGTGGATTGTGGAGGAAGGACATTTCCGGGTTGTGAAAGGCGTCTACGAGAGCAGAAAGCGTTCCGACGAAAATATCAACAAGTGGCTGTTGTCTTTAAATGAAGAGCAGCTTAGAACCTTTGTGGATACGCTGTTTCAGGTGATTGCCGCATCGGAGACAGACAATCTGATTGATTTTACTGCAGACTGGAAGAAGAGCATGAACGGAATGATTGCCGCTATGCAGGAGATTGATGAGAAAACCGCAAAAATGCTCAAAGAGATTGTGAAATCACTCTTTATCATTGCGAGCGAGAGAATGAAAGCGGATATTACAGCCGGTATCCGGCAGGCAGAGGAAACTGTGAAGCATGTATCCAGGCGGACAAAAGCCGCAAAATAGTTTTCCCATCCAAGGAACTTGCGGTGTGAATGAGACGCTCAGGGTGCCATTGAAGACCGAGTATCGGCAGGAAATCATGTACAATGCCTTCTATGCATCCATCCTCCGGACACCACTGGATTGCCTGAAGATTTTTTCCGAGTGTTTTAATGCCCTGATGATGGGCACTGTTGACTTGCAAGGATTTCCCATAGAGTTCATAGAGGCAGGAGCCCTCCAGGATAATCGTTGAATGATATTGGTCACCCTGAACATATCGGTGCATATCCGAAGTGGAAAGGTTTTGGGTAATGGTACCGCCGAAAGCTACATTGATTAGCTGCATCCCTTTGCAGATGCCAAGGATTGGCATCCCGTGCCGAATGGCATATTCCAGTGCTTGAAATTGCAGAATGTCCAGTTCTGTATCAATGTCTTTCGACTCTGTATTGTTTTCTCCAAAAAAAGCAGGTGTGATGTCACCACCGCCCGGTAAAATCAGAGCGTGACAACCGGATAATTCGGATGGGGTCAGAGTGGTGATTGGAGTGGCAGGGAGAAGCTTCAGATAGGTCTCATAATTGGCAGTATATTTTTTTCTGCCGAGAATAGCTATTTTCATATCAGATAATTCTTTAATCCTCATAGTTCAAGAGTAATATATGCCGTAAATAAATCGGAAATGATTAAATAATTGTCGAATATGTCATTTATTTTCAGTTAGAAAAGTAGTAAGATTACAGAAAGAAAGGAAGTGGATACATGGGAGAACTGGCAGAAAAGCTTTTGGAAGAACTCAACTGTGAGACGGCTTTTTCCTTCACCTTGCCGGAAGGACTTCCGCTTATCGGTTCCATGCAGATTGAGATTGCGGAATCGGTGGTTATCACCTGGGTTATTATGGCGGTGATTGTACTGTTTTCCATATTTCTGACAAGCAATCTTAAAGTCAGGGACATAAGCAGAAGGCAGCTTGTAGCGGAGACAATTGTGACGAAATTAGACGGTCTTATCACCGGAATGGTGGGAGAAGAGGGAAAGGAGTATGTACCGTATCTGGCGACGGTTTTGCTATATATCGGACTGGCAAATGTGATAGGGTTGTTTGGATTAAAACCGCCCACCAAGGATATGAATGTAACGGTTGCACTGGCACTCATGAGTATTATATTGATTGAGGCAGCCGGTATACGCAAAAAAGGTCCGAAGAAATGGTTAAAGAGTTTCACGGAACCAATCGCAATTGTTACCCCAATTAATATTTTGGAGTTGTTTATCAGACCATTGTCGCTGTGTATGCGACTATTCGGCAATGTGGTAGGTGCGTTTGTTATCATGGAGCTTATCAAACTACTGATACCTGTGGCACTGCCCATTCCATTTAGTTTTTACTTTGATGTGTTTGACGGTTTGATTCAGGCATATGTCTTTGTATTCCTGACATCACTGTTTATCAAAGAGGCAATAGAATAACATAAACTTAAGATTACAGACCGCAAGAGAGCGGAAGAACGGAGGAAATTATGATAGCAATAGGAGCAGGAATCGCAGCATTGGCATGTATAGGAGCAGGAATCGGTATCGGTATTGCCACGAGTAAGGCAACAGAGGCAGTTGCAAGACAGCCGGAAGCAGATGCGAAGATTACAAAGTTATTGCTCTTGGGTGGTGCACTTGCAGAGGCAACAGCAATTTACGGATTCGTCATCGCAGTGTTAATTATTCTGTTTTTGGGACAGTAAAAAAGGGAGACGGGAATCATGTTAAGATTGGATATGAATGTGGTTTGGACTGTCATCAATCTGTTGATTCTTTATTTACTGGTTCGCAGGTTTTTATTTAAACCTGTGAGAAAGATTCTGGATGACAGACAGGCAGAGATAGACAAGCAGTACGCAGCTGCAAAGCAGGCTCAGGATACCGCTGAAGAGATGAAAAAACAATACGAGCAGTCCTTTGCAGGTATTGAGGAGGAGAAGTCTGCTATTTTGACTGAGGCACGAGAGCTGGCTCATGACGAGTATGAAAAGATGATTGAGGACGCAAAGGAGCAGGCGGTCAAAATCAAGGCAGATGCAAAGAAAGCAGCGGATATTCAGCAGGAGAGATATCTGCAGCAGGCAAGGGACCAGATTGCAGATCTGGTGGTAGCGGCGACCGCGAAACTGGTGGCTTCCAGACAGGATGAAGAGGCAGATCGCGAGTTGTATGATCAGTTTATAGCAAAGACAGGTGAAAAAGAGTGATAAGTACAGCTTTAGAATATGCAAAGACATTGCATGAGTTAAAAATTGCCGGCGATGTGGTGAATCAGGCAAATGATATCTTCAAGGTTGTACCCCAGGTGCGCACACAGTTCGAGGACCCGTCTGCACCATTAGAGTCAAAGCACAATGTGGTGGATAAGGTGTTCCCGCATCAGATTAGAAACTTTATAAAGATTCTGTGTGACAATGGAGACATCTATCTTTGGGATGATATTCTGAAAGCCTATAAAGAGTTTTCGCCGGAGCGAAAGGAAGCCTTTACGGTGACTCTCGCGTATGTGACTCCGCCGACCACAGAGCAGAGAACACGTATTGAACAGTATGTGAAGAAGAAATACAGTAAGCAATCGGTGGTGTTTGAGGAGGAAGAGGATAAATCCCTCGGTGGCGGATTTGTAATCAGAGCCGGACGAGAGATTATTTTCGATTGGAGTAATGCCGGTCGTATGCAGCAGCTAAGACAGTCCCTGGAACAGGGAATGGACAAGCTTTCTGCCAGCGAGCAGGGAATTATTTCCATATTGAAGAGCGAGATAGATGAATTTGAACTGGAGGCAAGAGATAAGGAAATCGGAATCGTAAGCTGGGTAGGGGACGGTATTGCCAATGTGGATGGTCTTGACCATGCAGTTTACGGTGAGATTGTTATTTTTGATTCCGGTGTTAAAGGCATGGTGCAGGATATCAGACGTGATGAAATAGGTGTAATCTTATTTGGCCGTGAAAATGAAATCCGGGAGGGCACCAGAGTTGCCAGAACAGGAAAGAGAGCGGGTGTACCTGTCGGTGAGAATTTCCTTGGACGTATTGTGGATGCCCTCGGGGGACCCATTGATGGAGAAGGCCCCATCAAAGCGGATGGGTATCGTCCTATTGAGCAGCCGGCTCCTTCCATCGTGGAGCGTAAATCGGTTGGGGTTCCAATGGAGACCGGTATTCTTGCAATTGATTCCATGTTCCCTATCGGACGTGGTCAGAGAGAATTGATTATCGGAGACAGACAGACGGGTAAAACCTCTATTGCCATGGATGCTATTTTGAATCAGAAGGGCAAGGACGTGGTATGTATTTATGTTGCCATCGGACAGAAAGCGTCCACAGTGGCGAAGCTTGTAAATACACTTAAGAAACATGATGCATTGGACTACACCATCGTGGTCAGTGCTACGGCAAGCGATCCGGCACCTCTTCAGTATGTGGCTCCTTATTCCGGAACAGCTATGGCTGAGTACTTTATGTACCAGGGCAGAGATGTGTTGATTGTATATGATGATTTGTCCAAGCATGCGGTGGCATATCGTGCACTGTCTTTATTGCTTGAGAGGTCTCCCGGAAGGGAAGCGTATCCCGGAGATGTATTTTATCTGCATTCGAGACTGTTGGAGCGTTCAGCCAGACTCAGTGAGGAGCTTGGAGGAGGTTCCATCACTGCATTGCCGATTATTGAGACACAGGCGGGTGATGTGTCCGCATACATCCCTACCAACGTAATTTCCATTACAGACGGTCAGATTTTCCTGGAGAGTGATTTGTTCTTTGCAGGTATGAGACCGGCTGTGAATGTGGGCCTTTCCGTATCCCGTGTGGGCGGTGCGGCGCAGACCAAGGCGATGAAGAAAGCGGCAGGAAGTATTCGTATTGACCTGGCACAGTATCGTGAGATGGAAGTGTTTACACAGTTCGCATCCGATTTGGACGACACTACCAAGAATCAGTTGCAGCATGGTCGTGTGTTGATGGAATTGTTAAAGCAACCTCTCGGACGACCCTTAAGTATGGCAGAGCAGGTTATCACGCTCTGCGCAGTGAACGGCAAGGTGATGACGGATATCCCGGTGGAAAAGGTAAAGGATTTCCAGATGAAATTCCTTGCACATATGGCAGAATATGCCCCCAAACTTATGCATCAGCTGGAAAATACCAGACAGCTGGATGAGGATATGCAGATGCAGATTGTGAAGGAAGCGGGTAAATTTAAGGAAAGCTTTCTCGCAGAAAAATAGGAGGTGTGGACATGGCGAGTACACGTGAGATACAAAGCCGAATGAAAAGTATCAAAGACACCATGAAAATCACCAACGCTATGTATATGATTTCCTCTACAAAGCTGAGAAAAGCCAGAAAAAGTCTGGAGGAGACGGAAACCTATTTTTACACCTTGCAGACAATGATGTCCCGAATCCTAAGACATCTGCCGGAGCTGGAAAACGAGTATTTTGATATCAGAAAAGATAAGGCACCGGATGAGAGAGTCAGAGGAATTGTGGTGGTTACCGCAGATAAGGGATTGGCAGGTGCTTACAATCACAATGTATTAAAGCTTGCGGAACAGCAGATGGCAGGTTGTGCGAGATATAAGCTGTTTGTGGTTGGCGAGCTGGGCAGGCAGTATTTTGCAGCAAAAGGTGTCAATATTTCAAAACATTTCAACTATACAGCACAGAATCCGAGCCTTCACCGCGCCAGAGTAATCAGTGAGACCATTTTGGAGCGTTTTAAACGTGGAGATTTGGATGAGGTATATTTGATTTATACAGATATGGTGAGCAGCATTTCAACGGAGGCTAAGCTGTTAAAACTCCTGCCCATGAAACGGGAGGAATACGTGCAGAAAACAGGCGTTTTTTCGGATGAGATTGTGATGAATCCGTCCCCCCAGGCGGTGCTTAAAAACATTATTCCGGATACTGTGATGGGATATGTGTACGGTGCTCTTGTAGAGTCTTTCTGCAGTGAACAGAATGCCAGAATGATGGCGATGGAAGCGGCAAATAAAAATGCCACCGCCATGATTCATGATTTATCTATCGAATATAACCGTGTGCGTCAGGCACTGATTACTCAGGAGATTACTGAAGTAGTGGCAGGGGCAAAGGCACAGAAAAAGAAGAAACAGGCCAGAAAGGGGGCTTTAAACCTTGAGTAAGGAAGAGACAAAGCTTCATGGTAAAATTGTGCAGGTCATGGGACCTGTTGTGGATGTAGAATTTGAGGGAAATGAACTCCCTTTTATCAAGGATGCGCTGGAAGTATATAACGAGGGAAAACGACTCGTGATGGAAGTGGCACAGCATATTGGAAACAATACGGTGCGTTGTATCATGCTGGCATCCAGCGACGGTCTCTATAAGGATATGGAGGTTATTGCTACCGGAAAAGGAATTTCCGTACCGGTAGGTCAGAAGACTCTGGGAAGATTGTTTAATGTCCTGGGAGAGACCATTGACGGAGGAGAAGACTTGTCGGAAGAACCGCATTGGGTAATTCACAGAGACCCGCCCGGCTTCGAGGATCAGAGCCCTGTTGTGGAAATGCTGGAGACCGGAATCAAGGTTATCGATTTACTTGCACCTTACGCCAAGGGTGGCAAAATCGGTCTTTTCGGTGGTGCCGGTGTAGGTAAGACTGTGTTGATTCAGGAATTGATCCGAAATGTAGCTACCGAGCATGGCGGTTATTCTATTTTTACCGGCGTTGGCGAGCGTTCCAGAGAGGGAAATGACCTCTGGACGGAGATGAAGGAATCCGGTGTACTGGAGAAGACTGCGCTGGTGTTCGGCCAGATGAATGAGCCGCCCGGAGCACGTATGCGTGTGGCGGAGACAGGGCTTACCATGGCGGAATATTTCCGTGATGAAGAGAGTCAGAATGTGTTACTCTTTATTGATAATATTTTCCGTTTTGTTCAGGCGGGAAGTGAGGTTTCCGCGTTGCTCGGTCGTATGCCGTCAGCTGTGGGATATCAGCCCACTCTTGCCACAGAGGTAGGAGAATTGCAGGAGAGAATTGCCTCCACGAAAAACGGAAGTGTAACCTCCGTGCAGGCGGTTTATGTTCCCGCAGATGATTTGACTGACCCGGCTCCGGCAACTACTTTTGCACATTTGGATGCGACCACGGTTTTGTCCAGAAAAATCGTGGAACAGGGTATCTATCCGGCAGTGGACCCGCTGGAATCCACATCCCGTATTCTGGAAGCTGATGTGGTGGGTGAGGAACATTACGAAACAGCCAGAAGAGTGCAGGCAATGCTTCAGAAATATAAGGAATTGCAGGATATTATTGCGATTTTAGGTATGGAGGAGCTCTCGGAGGAGGATAAGCTGACAGTCTACCGTGCGAGAAAGGTACAGCGTTTCCTGTCGCAGCCGTTTCATGTGGCCGAAAACTTTACCGGTGTGCCGGGTAAATATGTGCCTGTGAAGGAGACTATTCGCGGATTTAAAGCAATTCTCGACGGAGAGATGGATCAGTATCCGGAAGCGGCGTTCTTTAACGTGGGAACGATTGATGAGGTCATTGAGAAGGCTGAACAGATGAAGGGAGAATGATAAATTGAATACCTTCGGATTAAAGATTATAGCCAGTGACAAGGTTTTTTATAACGGTAGATGCAGCAGACTCGTTGTACCGGCACTAGACGGTGAAAAAGAGATTTTGGCACATCATCAGGATATGGTGATTGCCACAAAAGAGGGAAGCCTCAAATTCACTTCAAGCGATGAGGAAGCATGGGTTACGGCGGTGGTTGGAATCGGCTTCGTGCATATTGCCAATAACAGAGTTACGGTGCTGGTAGATACCGCAGAGAGACCGGAAGATATTGACGAGGTCAGAGCACGCGCCGCGATGGAGAGAGCGAAAGAACAGATGCGCCAGGAACAGAGTATTCAGGAGTATCATGTTTCCAGAGCGTCTCTTGCCAGAGCGATGGTTCGATTAAAAGAAGCAGGTAAACATGAGATTAAATAAAAAGCAGGTCCGGGTGTCAGCTGACACTCAGACCTGCATATTTTTTGGGTGAAACCCCCACCGCTTTGGTGAAGGCTTTAAAGAAATTACTATAGTCGTTAAAGCCACTCTGTTCGTAGGCATCGGTTACGCTTGATCCCTCACTCAGAAGAGACTTGGCGATACTGATTCTGCGTGCGGTGATATACTTGTTGATGGTAGTACCTGTTGCAGATTTGAAGATACGGCATATATAGGATTCGCTCAGGAAGAACTGCTTGGAAAGCTGCTCCATGGATAGAGGTTCCGCAATATTCTGGTTGATGTAGGTCAGTATATCATCTACCTGATGATTGTACTGGTATTGCTGGGGCTGCTCCTCTTCGCTGCTTTGAAAAGCAAGCTGATTGACCATTGCCATCAGCTCCATGAAGGAAGCTCTTTCTTTGATGTCGTGAGCGTAGCCTTCCGCGGAGGTGATTTTATTGATGTAATATAAAAATCTGGATTGTTGTTTTGTATCCAGGGATATTTTGTGGGAAAAATGATGGTCTCTCCTGGTAAAGCACATATCCAGAGGAGTGTCAGGGGTGGAGAGCTCCCGCACAAAATCAGGATGGATGGACAGAACAATGCGCTCATGGATGCATTTGTCAATCTGAGTCAGCTTGTGGCTTTCAAATTGATTGATGAGGAACAAATCTCCCGGAGCAATATTGTAAAAACAGTTGTCGATGAGGAACTGCTTTCCACCTGAGATGGAATAGTATAGTTCACAGCAGTCATGGATATGCATGTCCATTGCTTTCTCTTCTTTGTAGAGATGGGCAACAGCAAAGGTGTGCGTGCTCAGACAGTTTTCAATTGCAATTTTGCAGGAGTTGAGTTCTTCCATTTTGATTCATCCTTTCCATCAGTACAGCTACGTCAGAACAGACGGCTTTTCTGACGCGGTTGTTCTCACGCTAGTATCAAAGATATATGTATTATAATTGATGTGTTCAAAATTTTCAAGGTTTATAAGTATATATGAATAGAACTAGAGAATTTGTTACTGTATACTGAAGTCAAAGATGGAAGGAGAGTAGAAACTATGGATGAATTTATGAAGAAATTTTCTTTGGAAGGAAAAGTAGCTTTTGTCACAGGGGCATCCTACGGTATAGGTTTTGCTTTGGCGACAGCTTTTGCAAAAGCAGGTGCAACTATTGTGTTTAACGATATTAATCAGGAGCTGGTGGACAAGGGACTTCGTGCTTACGAAGAGCTTGGAATCAAAGCTCACGGATATGTCTGTGATGTTACCAATGAGCAGGAAGTAAATGCGCTGGTTGCAGAACTTGAGAAGAATGTCGGCCCTGTAGATATTCTGGTAAATAATGCCGGAATCATCAAACGTATTCCCATGCATGAGATGAGTGCAGAGCAATTCCGCCAGGTGATTGATGTTGATTTGAACGGACCTCTTATCGTATCCAAGACTGTTATCCCTTATATGATGAAACGTAACAGAGGTAAAATCATCAACATCTGTTCCATGATGTCTGAGTTTGGCAGAGAGACAGTATCCGCATATGCGGCTGCAAAGGGTGGACTGAAGATGTTGACCAGAAACATTGCATCCGAATACGGTGAGTATAACATTCAGTGTAACGGAATCGGACCGGGTTATATCGCAACTCCTCAGACTGCTCCTTTGAGAGAAATTCAGCCGGATGGTTCCAGACATCCTTTTGATCAGTTTATCGTGGCAAAGACACCTGCAGCAAGATGGGGAACTCCTGAAGACCTGCAGGGGGCAGCTGTATTCCTTGCATCCGAGGCATCTGATTTTGTCAATGGACAGGTACTGTATGTAGACGGTGGAATCGCAGCCTACATCGGAAAACAGCCCAAGGCATAAAGTATGATTTCAACCTGCAACACAGGTTGTGGAAAGGATATTAGGATGAGAATAGCACTGATTAATGAAAACAGTCAGGCAGCTAAAAATGAGCTGATCTGTAAGACTTTGAAAAAAGTAGTGGAGCCCATGGGGCATGAAGTAGTCAATTATGGAATGTATGGCGCAGAGGATACCAACAGTCTGACATATGTTCAGAACGGTATTCTGGCAGCAGTACTCTTGAATTCAGGTGCCGCAGATTACTGTATTACGGGATGCGGAACAGGAGAAGGTGCGATGCTTGCCTGCAATTCCTTCCCAAAGGTTCTCTGTGGACATATTGAGAGCCCTTTGGATGCGTATCTGTTTTCACAGGTGAATGATGGAAACTGTGTGGCAATTCCTTTTGCCGAGAACTTTGGTTGGGGCGGAGAATTGAATCTGGAATATATTTTTGAGAAGCTTTTCTGTGCACCGGGTGGCGGAGGATATCCCCCTGAGCGTGTGGTACCGGAGCAACGTAATAAGAAAATTCTGGATCAAGTGAAGGAAATTACCCATAGAGATTTGGTCAGCATCTTAAGAGAGCTGGACAGAGAACTGGTAGTGGGAGCTTTGAGCGGAGAACATTTTAAAGAATACTTCTTTGCAAACTGCAAGGATGAGAAAATAGCAGAATGTGTGAGAGAACTTCTTGCATAATAGAATATCAAAAATAAAGTTTAGTGGCTAAGCTATGGGATTTACCGTAGCTTAGCCACATTTTTGCTTATAATAGTATTCTGTTGTGGCGATTACTTACCATTTTCTGGTGCGCTCCAGAGTATACAGACCCCAGTTGCACTCTGATTTCTCGGGAGAGCTTGCCTTCCAGGGTTCATCAAAAGCTTCGAACAGGAAAGCTACTACTTTTTCTTCTTCCAGCCATGCGTTTAATTCTGTGATATAGCGTTTTTGGTTGGCAACAGTTGCCTGCTTATTGTTGCCGCTTTCATCGGAATTGCTGGTCCAACCGACCTCTGTGAATAGAACCTGCTTGTCTGCAAAGCGGGCTTTCATCTCATGGTAGTGCTCTTTATTCAAGTCTACAGCCACGTCAACGGTTTTGCCGTAGTGCCAGGGATAGCTGTGTACACTGATGAAATCCAGATGCTTACTCAGCTCCATCAGATTCGGCCATTCAAAGAAGCCTTCACAGAAGGTGACAGGCTTGTGAAGAGCTTCGCGAAGCTGGTCTGCATGTTCAATCAGACGAGCTTCTGGAACGATACGTGCACCCCAGGAGGGAGTATTCTCATTTCCGACAGAGACAGCGATGACTTCGTCATCATATTCTTTGACCAGTTCGATGAGCTTGAGAAACTCATTGTCATTGCGTTCGGCAAATTTTTTCAATTGCTCGTCAGAGTAGGATTGCTTGTCCCAAGGGCAGTTGGGGTTATTGACTTCCGGCTCATTGTCCACACCAATCAGACACTTCATGGGAAGTTTTTCTTCTCGGATGACCTCGAGAACTCTTCTTGCATGCAGATTCGGGTCATACATACGAAGATAACGATATCCGTCAGCAGCCAAAATATGTAAATCTTCTGCAATCTGTTCCTTGGAAGGAACTTCTGTCTTGGGACTTTGTCCTGCACGGTAACCGGAATAGCAGATTGCCTTTCCAAATTCCAAAATATCCATGAAAGATACCTCCAATATAAACGTTTTATTTATTTTCGCAGATTTTCTCTCTGAACGCAATTCTTATTTTTTAGTTTTAGTGTGGAAAAATAGAGTAAAGATTTTGTTGGTCGATTAAAAAATAAAAGAGAGTAATCCTTTATCCTTTGATACAATGGTTTTTGTGGAAAATCATAATTCAAGGAGGATTACTCTCATGGACATTGTATCACTTTTTGATGTATTATC
>JAILPF010000185.1 GCA_024699575.1 Acetatifactor sp.
AATAATACAGTCTATCAAATATACCGAATTCTCTCAACAGGTTTTCAGAAATTTTCTTTACAAAATCCTTCTTATCAACTACACTGAAAGAAATGATTAGAAGGATGGTATTTTATGGGAAAGAAAGCTACAAAAGCAGCAGACAACATGTATTATCTTGCCCGTTCTGAAGCAGCGCAAAACGATACCGACTTATCCAGCCGTGAAAAAGCAGCTGAAATCATCGGTATCGACCGCACAAGATTGGCGCGTATTGAACTCGACACCATTGCACCTTACCCCGAGGAAGTCAAAGCAATGGCTGAAGTATATAATACCCCCGAATTGTGCAACTCCTACTGTGCCAGAGAATGCCCCATCGGCAAAACCAGTGTAAAAGAAGTTACCATAGATGATTTTGACCGTCTGGCCTTGAAAGTTTTGGGGTCTCTAAAAGATATCGATTCCCTGCGCACTTCTTTAATAGCTATTTCTGAGGATGGAATTATCGAAGAATCCGAACGGCCGGCTTTTCAGGAAATCCTGGATTCACTTGAAAAAATCAGCACAAATGCAAAGGCATTACAGTTGTGGGCAATGAAGAATATCCGTTTAAGGTCAGAATAAGGATTTTGCCCGCTCTGCAAATTCTGTATTGATCAGTTCCCGGTAAGGAACAGGTGTATTCAATACTCCTGCGTCCTCCAGAATATTGATTAACAGGTCAAAGGATTGTTCTTCAAATACAAGATTGTCTTTCCATGTATCCTGCTTATAATATCGCTCTACAATAGAAGTCAGCGTATCCGCATCCATCTCCTGAAACTGCGGTGCGATGACTTTTGCTATTTCTTCGGGGGAATTCGTATCCACAAAATAAATTCCTTGCTGAAGTGCGTTTACGAACGACTGAATGATATCCGGATGTTCCTCGATATAGCTTTTTTTCGCAGAAAAGGCAGTATACGGAACATATCCTGAGTCTTCTCCCAGAGAGGCGACCACATATCCGTCTTTCTTTTGTTCAAGCATTGTGGCATGTGGTTCAAACTCAATGGTATAATCCCCCTGACCACCGGAAAAAGCAGCTGCAGTGGAGCCAAAATCAATGCTTTGATCTATTTCCACATCCGTTTTAGGATGAATACCCTCTTTTTCCAAAATAAATTCGAAAATCATCTCCGGCATTCCACCGGCTCTTCCTCCCAAAACCTTCTTCCCTCGCAGCATCTCCCACTCAAACTCATCAATAGGATTTCTTGCCACCAGGAAATTACCTGCCCGCTGCGTCAGTTGGGCAAAATTCACCACATAATCACCGGCTCCTTCCTGATATGCATAGATACTTGCCTCACTTCCCATAAATCCAATATCCGCTTCGCCGGAAAGCACAGCCGTCATTGTCTTATCCCCTCCAAAGCCTGTAACCAGTTCAAGTTGTATGCCTTCTCCCTCAAAATACCCCTGTTCCATTGAAACATACAAGGGTGCATAGAAACAGGAATGTGCCACTTCATTTAGAATCACTTTTGTCATTTTTTCACACTGCCCTGAGCGGACTTTCCCACCGCACCCCGCAGCACACACAATAACACAAACGACCATCAAAAACGCAAATAACCTTTTTAACAATAAAGCATCCTCCATATATACAGATACTTCATCATATGAAAAAATATAATTTATGTGCAAAAAAATAAGGGCATCATAATCCCCTTATTTCTTGTCTTTCTCATTTTTATCCTTAGAATTATTCGTGCTGGCAGCGTTTTCTTTTGCAAGCTCATCAATCAGCTTTTCAATCATTAATCTCTTCACATATACATCATGGCTCAACAGACAGATAAAAGAAAATTTCTGAAGAAATGCTTTGTTTTTCTCGGGAGCATCCGCAAACATCCGCTCCGATTCCTTGAATTTCTCTTTGACATCCTCCTTCATCGTCTGAACATGCTCAAGCCCCACCGACATAATCTCACGGTAGACATCTTCCAGATCAAATTCCTGTCCGTTTTGGAAAAATTCCTCTGTAATTGGTCGAAACAGTGTCTGAATATCACTGATTGACAGAATACCCTTAAAATAATAAATAAAAATCAATAAAAGAATATGTTCTTTGGAGTATTTTTTCTTAACAGGCGGCGGCAATAAATTATTCTTGGCATAATTATTAATCATTGTTTTTGTCAGGACTTTATCCTCTTCAGGATTTCTGGATGAAGAACGGAGTCGCCTGTCCACAAAAGTTGTTACCTGATCCATGTATAAATCAATATTTGGAATATCATCCGGGTCAATATATTCAATTCGATCCAAGCTGTCTAATATACTGTTCAATAAATCTTCAGAATTGATTGTCATAGCACACATGCTCCCTTTGTTTATACAGATATATTATATAGTATTAAAAACTACATGACAACCTTTTTCTTTTTCCTTTACTTTAGTGTGATAATATGGTAGAATGAACACAGTTAAGTCTTTAAAGTTTTACAGTGAAAAAGCAGACAGCGAGGTATAAAATATGAATAAAAAAATTAGAACAGAAGCTGTGGATTTTCTTTTCGATGCCATTTTAAGTCTCGAGAACAAAGAAGAATGCTATGGCTTTTTTGAAGATTTATGCACAGTGAACGAATTGCTTTCACTTTCTCAGCGTTTTGAGGTGGCTGCGATGTTAAAAGAGCATAAAACTTATCTGGAAATCGCAGAAAAAACCGGTGCTTCCACTGCTACTATCAGCCGTGTAAACCGCTCATTAAACTACGGCAACGACGGATATGAGATGGTGTTCAAAAGAATTGAAAAATAAAAGCATCGCCCGAATG
>JAILPF010000196.1 GCA_024699575.1 Acetatifactor sp.
CCACTTTGGCAATGCGCGTACATCTGGCAGTGGGAATTGCAACCGGGATTCTTACCTTTGTCGTATTAATCTGTGGTGAGATTGTGCCGAAAACATGGGCGATGATTTCTTCCGAAAAGCTTTCACTGCGATACAGCAGAATCATATATACCCTCATGCTGCTTTTAACCCCTGTCATTTTTATCGTGGACAGGTTCTCAAACGCAACACTTTCTGTGCTTGGTATCGATACCACAAAAAAAGCTGCTATGACAGAAAGCGAATTAAAAACCTATGTGGATGTCAGCCACGAAGACGGTGTTATCGAATCGGAAGAACGTGAAATGATATATAATGTGTTTGACTTTTCCGATGCCCTTGCCAAAGATATTATGATTCCCAGAATCAACATGGTCACCGTCAATGTCAATTCCACATACAAACAAGTATTGGCAGTCTTTCAGGAGTGCATGTACACCAGAATCCCGGTCTACGACGAAGACCCCGATCAGATTATCGGTCTGATTAATATCAAAGACTTTATTTTGACTAAAAGCACAAAATCCTTTCAGGTCCGGGACATCTTAAGAGATGCACACTACACTTATGAATTCAAAAAAATTGCAGACCTCATGTACGAGATGCGCGAGAAAACCATGAATGTTGCCTTTGTTCTGAATGAATACGGTGCAACAGTGGGTATGATTACTCTGGAAGATTTGTTGGAAGAAATTGTCGGCGAAATTCGTGACGAGTATGACGAGGACGAGGAAGAACTGATACAGGAATTGGATGATAATACCTACCTGATTGAGGGAAGCATGAGCCTAGACGATATCAACGATGCTCTCGGCACTTCTCTTGAAAGCGAGGACTATGATTCCATTGGTGGAATCATTATCGAGCAACTAGACCGTCTGCCCGAGGATGGCGAGGAAGTAGTCCTGGCTGATGGCACCCACTTACAAGTACAGGGAATCCATCAAAACAGAGTTACCAAAGTTCTCATGACACTTCCCGACGCCTCGGGAGACGACCGGGATGCGGATGAGGCACCGGATACCCTTCCCACTGACACCGAATAAAATATCTGATAAACAAGAGAGCTGTCACCCAAGTGATTTGCTCTCTTTTTTTATTACTTTTTTTAACTATGTTTATACGACAACACGCTTTGGAATATGGATGCCTGAAAACCATTCAAGAATTTGATTTTTTAGCGGTCAGAGTGTTATTTGCAAAACTCGCATACAAGTTCGAGCGGCAGCCCCCCCTCTTACGGGCGTGTATGATAAAATGCCTTTTTTCTGATGTTCAATAGCCGATTTTAAGGTGTGTGCGAAGCAACATGTTTGAGGCGTAGCCGAGTTTTGCGTAGCACACACAATCACATAAAATCAGCTTGAACATCATAGAAAAAAGAGCTTTTTTGAGTCCATGACCGTAAGAGGGGGGGCTGCCGCTCGAACTTGTATGCTCAGACATGTTGCAAATAATACTCTGCAAAAAAATCAAATTCTTTCATTTCAGGTAACATATTCCAAAGCGTGTTGTCGTAAAAATATAAGCTTGAAAAATGGTCATAAAAAGAGAGCAAATCACTTGGGTGACAGCTCTCTTGTTTATCGAAATATTATCTGCGTCTGCTGTTTCTGATTAAAACAAGTCTTAACAATTGCAAAATGGCATTCAGAAGTGCCGCAACATAGGTAAAGGCCGCTGCTATCAAAACTTTTCTTGCCCCTCCCAGTTCCTGTGATCCCAATATTCCATCCTTTTCCAACACCCCCAGTGCTCTGCGGGATGCATTAATCTCCACGGGCAACGTGATAAACTGGAAAAATACCACCACAACAAACAAAAGGATACCAAGATCTACTACAGAATACCAACTGAATATCAACCCCAGTACAATAATCGGCCACGACAGTGTAGAGCCAATATTGGCAAGCGGAACCGAGAGAGACCGAAGTTTCAACGGAGCATATCCATGCTGATGCTGAATTGCGTGCCCACATTCATGAGCTGCCACTCCCACCGCCGCCACGGAAGTAGAACTGTATACAGAATCAGACAATCTTAACACCTTCTCCCTAGGAGAATAATGATCGGTCAGGTTGCCCGAGACTCTTTCCACCCTGACATCTGTAATCCCTGCACTCC
>JAILPF010000335.1 GCA_024699575.1 Acetatifactor sp.
ATTTCATTTCCCGAATAAAAGGGCTGCTGAAATTGCAGTAAATACTGTTACAGAATGGCTGCATTATGATACGGTGTTTGTGATGAAGAAAAACTATCCATCCCCTGAAAATGTGGACTTATAAGTAAAAAATTGTTATAATTCAAATTGAACAAATAAATACAAACCAAGGAGGTTTTTATGGAGAAAAAGCAAAAAGGTACTATCGCAGGACAGCTTAGAAAGTTTTCCAACTTTTCAATCTGCACTTTTTTAATCAATGCGTTATTGATGTTTGTTTTTCTGCTTATAATCGGACTTAATTTTCACGGCTTTTACAATGTTGAATATGTAACAGACAAATATCAAATGGAAATAAGAAAAGATGTCCAGACCATAAACAAGAGACTTCTTTTTGCTCTTGCTTCAAATGATGCCGGTGTAACGGCTTCGCAGAAGGAAGATCTTGAAGCGAGATTTACAAAGATCAGCGGTTACTTTGGCGTTATCTCCAAAAATCTCAATAATGCGACCCTCGGAAATGAACTTTCTGAGGATTGGAACGCGGTAAGAGATGCTTCCTTTGAGATGCTGGCGCTTGTTGATGCAGGCAATATAAGCGGCGCACTTGAATATTACAATTCTACGCTTAACGACGTTTCAGAGACCCTTGCAGATGCTCTTGACTACACCGGAAGTCTTGCGGAAGCTCAGGCTAAGAAAAGGTATTTTACCATCAATATCATTACTTTTTTTGCTGTTTTCGTGCTGTGCGCCTCCTTTGCAATCATAGTGGTCATTAACAGAAAGAAGACCAAAAGCCTTGTTCAGGAGATTGAAGATGATCTTCAGGTTCTTATTGATGCTACAGGCGAGATCGCCAAGGGTAATGTTCATGTTGACATTGACTATTATGAAGATAATGAGATCGGTAAAGTGGCAGACCAGCTTAGAGATGCCGTTAATTCCATTGTCTCTTATATCGATGAGATCAGCGATATCATGGCGACCATGGCGAGCGGTAAATTCGATGTAAAGTTCAACAAGGACTTCGAGGGCGATTACAAAGATATACAGACAGCTATCGACAGCTTTACAGTAGAGATATCCCAGTCTATGAAAGAAATCATGCAGGTTTCGAAGATGGTTTCAGACGGAGCCGTACAGCTTGCAGATGCAGGCCAGAGCCTTGCGGATACGGTTACCGGTCAGGCGAACATAGT
This sequence comes from Acetatifactor sp., assembly GCA_024699575.1. GTDB lineage: Bacteria > Bacillota > Clostridia > Lachnospirales > Lachnospiraceae > Acetatifactor. The sequence continues at coordinate 1,203 of JAILPF010000335.1, forward strand.
TGATGAGCTTTCGGTGAATGTAAATAAGATAACAGACGAAATCTCAGGAAATGCCGGAAAGGCAGAGGGTATTTCAAGAGAGACCGGCGTTGTGGCAGAAGATATCGTGGCAGGCAACAGAAAGATGCAGGGTGTGGTAAAGGCTATGAATTCCATATCAGAGTCCAGCCAGGAAATCGCAAAGATCATAGACACCATTAACTCTATCGCAAGCCAGACAAATCTTCTTTCTCTTAATGCTTCCATCGAAGCTGCAAGAGCAGGTGAGGCAGGTAAAGGCTTTGCTGTAGTTGCTTCAGAGGTTTCACAGCTTGCGGGGCAGACCGCACAGGCTGCACAGAGTACCGCAGAACTTATAAACACTTCGCTTAAGAATGTTGAAGCAGGTATTTCTGTAGCCGATGAAACTGCGAATGAACTTGAGAAGATGGTAGGACAGGTTCAGGGTATCGCAGGTAAGGTTAAGAGCATAGCCGAAGATTCAACAACTCAGGCGGAAGCTGTAAAGGGCATGAGCGGAGATATCGGACAGATTGCAAATGCAGGCCAGAACAATGCAGCTACTTCAGAAGAGTCACTTGCCCTCAGCTATGAAATGAGCGACCACGCTAAATATCTTAAAGAACTTGTTGACAGGTTTGAACTCAGATAAAAAGCGGCAAAAGCAAATTGTATATGGAGCATTTTTTTAAGAAAAGCACCTGACGGTTTATACTGTCAGGTGCTTTTGAATGCTAAAATAATTTTGAGAATTGAATATTTGTAGAATGGATTGTGACGAAAAAAACATCGATTATGTAAAAATATCAACCTAATAATAATGTATCGAATGAATTTATGATTCTAACGGCACATGCTTTACAGTCTAAACTGCACTGATGACTTCTCCATCGGGATTGGTGTTTGATTCGGAGGTTTTTCGAAACAAGCTTGCACAAGGTTTGATATTCTTTGCAGAGAATAAGGGACCATATGCAGTGCATTGTACGGAGGGCAAGGATCGTGCAGGAGTAGTGGCAGCACTTTTGGAATGCTTTATGGGAGCTTCTTTGGATGAAGTCAAAAGGGATTATATGGTGACCTTCTATAATTATTACGGCATACAGCCGGGAGATGAACAGTATGAGGCCATTCTTAACGATAATATTGTTACAACACTCGAGAAAATGTTTGAGGTGGACGAGCTTGAGAATGCGGAGCTGTCAAAGGAGGCGGAGGAATATTTCCGGAAGATTGGACTGACTGATTCACAGATTAGGAGCCTTAAAAATAATCTCAGGGAGAATCCGTATGGGGGGATGGTCATATACGCTATCGTGCTCATCGGTATGATGTGGATTATATTCGGTATTATATGTTATAGAAGGAATCGTGAGGCGTAGAGTGGGGAGGCGAGGTATGAAAAAGTTGCTTGGTAAAATATGATTTTACTACGGACATGAATGTGACGCCGGAGTGAAAGGAAGAGGTGCTTTTCTTGGATCCTACAAGCAATGGCGGAATTGTTCTGGCGGTGCTTGCGGATGATTTGGCGGTATCAAAGCAGGCGGAGTATCAAAGCTTTGAGGAGCTGAACGGCAAAACCGTTTCCATGCTGACCGGGGCTCCGTTTGAGAACCTGATAGCTTCTAAAGTGTCAGACGTAAAGGAGTTTACCTATTTTCAGACGATGCCTGATATGGTACTGGCTCTTAAAACAGGAAAGACGGATGCGGGATTCATGAATAATGCGGTAGCAGAACTTGCGGCAAACAGGGATGCAGAAACGGTAATAAGGTGGCAGATAAAATATCCGGTGTGTGTGTATGGTTGATACAGGGGATGCCGGTTGTTGTTCTTTTGATGATTTTGTACTATATCATTTTTGCAAAATCTCAGATAAGCGGAACTCTGGTTGCTATTATCGCTTTTACTCTTGTATTTGGTTGTGGTGTATTCGGCATGTTAAAGATGGGCGTTGGCGCAATCGATAAGGGACAGACGGAAGCTGCATTGGCACTGGGATATGGGGATGTGCAGACATTCTTTCGAATTATTTTTCCACAGGCAATTCCACATTTCCTGCCTGCATATAAAGGGGAATCGGTTGCTCTTGTGAAAGCGACTGCTATCGTCGGCTATATTGCGGTGCAGGACTTGACGAAGATGGGGGATATAGTCAGGGGACGTACCTATGAGGCATTCTTCCCGTTGATTGCAGTTGCGGTTATTTATTTCATTCTTGGCGGAGCACTGACATTTCTTGTCGGCAGAGTAGAGAAGATACTGAATCCCAGACGCCGCAGGAGGGAAGATATTCTGAAGGGGTGAGTATGGATGATTGAGATTAGAAATCTGAAAAAGGCATATGATTCAACTACACCATTGAAGGATGTGTCACTGACGATACGGGACGGGGATGTAATATCGGTTATCGGTCCTTCGGGAACAGGAAAATCAACACTGATACGCTGCATCAATCTTCTGGAAAAACCGACTGCCGGGCAGGTGATTTTTAACGGTGAAGATATCACGGCAAAAGGAGCAGATATAAGAAAAGCCAGGCAGAAAATGGGGATGGTATTTCAGTCTTTCAATTTGTTTGGACATTTGACGGTTATCGAAAATCTTATGCTTGCGCCGATGGACCTTTTGAAGATGAGCAGGCAGGATGCTTATAACAAGGGGATGGAGTTATTAAAACGGGTTGGAGTTGCAGATAAGGCCTTGAGTTATCCGGATGAACTTTCCGGCGGGCAGAAACAGCGTGTGGCAATTGCCAGAACTTTATGCATGGACCCCGAAGTGATTCTTCTGGATGAACCTACAAGTGCTTTGGACCCCACTATGGTTGCCTTTTATCCGGGTTAAAGTAGAATATTCCTCCGGAAAAGAATGCAATGTTTATGTGAGTTATAAAGGCGAAGCGTACAATATAAAAGAAACGGACAACGAATTATCCCTTGCCATGCTGGAGAGTACAGTCAAGGAGATTGAATACAGCTTTGTGCAGGGTGAAGAAGAACCGAATCATGTGAGAGTACGTATTATCTGATTCTTTGCAGGTGCAGAATACAAAGTGACATCTGATGAGTAATAAATAATAAATATAAAAGGCGGGGAAAAAAACTATGATGAGCTTCCCAGTGCGGAGCACCTGGAAGCTGTGGTTCAGATTTCCAGAGGGCATCGGAAGACAAATCTGACGGATGAGATTGAAATCATAGAACACCGTAAACACCGGGCTGTGCGGGACTTGATTGTCAGCAGAGATGCATTTACGTTACTGATTGACGATTCGGATCCTTTTATTGTGGAAAAGATTAAATGTGTGGTGGAAAAAATGCGTAAAACCTTGGAAACCTGCAGGTTGGCGGTCAATGGGCGTACGCCTTATGAGATTACACAACAGAAGATTTATATAGAATCCGGAAAAGGAAGGGACTTGAGAAAATCGTAAGGAAGTGATATAATCCTACATATTGTGCGCTTTTTTGGCAAGATGTAAGGAGGAAACATAATGGAACAGACAATTGTTCGTACAGAAAATAAAATGGGTGTAATGCCCGAAGGAAAACTGTTGCTTAATATGTCACTGCCAATGATGGTTTCCATGCTGGTACAGGCATTATATAATATTGTTGACAGTATCTTTGTGGCCCGAATTTCAGAGGATGCCCTGACTGCTGTCTCTCTGGCATTTTCTCTGCAATCATTGATGATTGCGGTGGCTGCCGGAACAGGTGTTGGAGTCAATGCTCTGGTTTCCAGAGCACTGGGAGAGAAGAATCAGAAAAGAGTAAATGAGATTGCCGTCAACGGTATTTTTATCTATCTGTTGAGCTATATCGGTGTTGCCGTTTTGGGACTGACACTGGTACGACCGTTCTATGCATTTCAGATTAATGCAGGGCAGGAAAATATCATGGAGCTGGGAGTACAGTATCTCACCATCGTTATGGTATGTTCTTTCGGTATTTTTGCGCAGTTTATTTTTGAAAGACTGTTACAGTCCACCGGTAGGACATTGTTCAGTATGATTTCTCAGATGGTTGGAGCAATCATCAATATTATTTTAGATCCGATTTTGATTTTCGGTTATCTGGGAATGCCCCGATTGGGAATTGTGGGTGCTGCTGTTGCCACGGTAATCGGACAGATTATTGCAGGTACGGTTGCTTTGATCTGGAACCTGAAGAAGAACGATGATATACAGCTCCAGGTAAAGGGATTTCGACCAAACGGCAGTATTATCAAAGAGATTTATAAAATAGGTGTTCCGTCTATTATCATGCAGTCTATCGGGTCTATTATGACCACGGGTATGAATTTGATTCTGATGAGCATTAATTCTACAGCGACAGCTGTATTTGGAGTTTATTTCAAACTGCAAAGCTTTTTTTTCATGCCGGTGTTTGGACTGAACAATGGTATGATTCCGATTGTTGCTTATAATCTGGGGGCCAGAAATAAAAAACGTATGTTAAATACCTTAAAATACGGTTATATCATAGCGTTTATTCTTACATTCATCGGATTTATGGGCTTTACGGTGATTCCGGACAGGCTTTTGGGATTGTTTGATGCCTCCGAGCAGATGATTGCAATCGGTGTACCGGCGCTTAGGACCATTGCATTCCACTATCTGATTGCATGGTATTGTATTATCACAGGCTCTCTTTTCCAGGCAGTGGGTAAGGCGATGTACAGTCTATATGTGTCAGTTGCCCGTCAGCTGATTGTCTTGCTTCCCGCAGCATATATTCTGGCTAAGCTGGGAGGATTGGATTTGATCTGGTGGAGCTTCCCGATAGCAGAGATTATGTCGGGACTGATTTCGACGATTTGTCTCATACTGGTATTTAAAAAAGTTATC
>JAILPF010000417.1 GCA_024699575.1 Acetatifactor sp.
TGTATCTTCCATGGTGATAAAGCAAGGAAGAATCGGCACATTATTATTGGCAGCAAAGGTAAACGCCCCCTTTTTCAAGGGCTTCGGTTTACGATAATTCCACCACATGCTTTGCTCAGCATAAACAAGAATATAATGACCTTTCTGAAGTATTTTGTTTACAGCGCGCATAAACAGCTTCATCGTCATCTTGTTGGAACTTAATGGCAGTGTATTGCAGTTTCGCATTAAGAAACCGTAAAATCCCGGAAACGCCGTGTAATTTGCCTCACTTATAACGCGGAAAAGTTTTTTCCCTCTTTTCTTTGCTTTTTCAAACATCAACTGCATCGCAAAACTGTCAAATGCATTGAAATGATTACAGGTGATCACAGCACCGGTATCTAAATTCTTTAAATACTCCAGTCCCACAATCTCTTTTACCACAAACTGTTTTTTCAAAATCAAGGCATCAACGAACCAGTGCGCAACTCTGAAGGCATATCTGGTGCGCAACTTGTTCTGCACCTTTCTTCTCAGATAATCCACTTCTGCGGGTTTTAATTCTCTTGCCGGAGGATCATCCTCCACATCCTGATCAAAGATGCCGGCTTTCTCCAGCTCCTCAATTCGTTTCAATACTTCAATTCTGGTAAGCTTTGGCGGCTCATTATTGCCGAACATATTGTAATAATTGTGAGAATTATGAATCTCGGAGAGGGCCAGATGCTGTAAATTGTCACCGTAGGACTTATCTCGCTCTTTATCTTCTTTGGTGAAGTTCTCAAGAGTCTCTTTGAGCATATCATATTTATCAGTCTGTCTGGCATATTCCCAGAAATATTCCCCCATGCGGCAGTCCTTATAATGCCATGGTTTCGCCGCCAGATTGTAATGAATCAGCTTTGCTTTATCCTCATCGCATGGAAGTGCTCCAATCATCTGTACATTCCATCGGGGGTCCACCCACAAAACTTTATCCTTACACAAAATATTCAGATAATCCTGATCCTGCGCAACAACAAAAGTATACGTTCCCAGTAAATCCACAAACTGCTTCAGCATGTGCTTTTCCCGAAAAGCTTCACAGTTAATCAGTACCACTCCTGCGTTAAAGTACGCACCTCTGGAGATACCAAGCACCTTCTCCACATAATCTCCGTAGATATCCGTCTGTACCACGAGCTGATCTCTTACCGCGCCGATATAATTTTTTCCCATATCGTATCTGTAGAGTTCGGCGATATCACAGCGCACAACCGTATCACTGTCCACATACACAATCTTCTTATATTCCGGGAACATATCAGCTATAAACAGTCGATAATACGTTGTATCTGTGTAATAATCCCTCAGTGCAATCTTTTTGGCAATCTTCTTTAGTTCATCCCGTACATCCACAAACATAATCTCACAGTTATCCGTCTCAAGACGCTTGATAGCAGCCTGATTATCAATGGTAATGTCCGTGTGTAATACATGCAATCTATACCGGTATTTATCCGTTGCATTCGCAATGATGGACTTCATCGTCACCATCATATACTGAATGTATTTATCATCTGCCGCCAAAAAAACAGGAACCAATCTGTTTCTTCTATGCAAACTAAGCCTCTCTGCCATTCTGATACTTCCTCCTCAAATAAATATACTCATATAAGATATCATCAAACTGCTCATAATGGAATACGGAATGTATCTTACTTACATGCCATTGTTTTATATTATCTGTATGCGGATAGGGTAAATAAAACAACCGTTTGGAAAAATGTCGTACCACCGTGGACGGATGCAAAAATTTCTGATCGTTAAACTTCTGTGGAAGCATTTTCTTTCTGGTAGTACTGCGGTAAATTGCACTCTGATCCGCAAACAAAAGTTTTTTTGTGCGTATCAGGTTTCTGGCTTTCTCAAAAATCCCGGTTTCCCTGCACAGCTTCATGTTAAACAAAAGCACACCTGCATTGATATAGTTGGGGTGAATCGTGTATTTCCCATAATGATCCCTTGCAGCCGCATACTCATATCCTTCAATATCAATATCATACAAAAGACTGATATCCCTCTGAAATAAAACATCCACATCCAGATACAGCACCTTGTCCGGGATCTCCGGAATCAAATCCATGAAAAGTCTTAAGAGCGTATATGGTGAACAATAACACTGTTCATTGGGACTGCCGGCAAACTCCCGCTCATAGATATCCGTCACATCAATTTTAATAATCTTGTTTAAAGTGTTATACTCTTTGACCACGTCCTGTAAAAAAGCTATTTTTTCATCATGTATCGGCTGATACTGAGACTTAATGTGGGACACATCCATCGTAAGGACATAGACCTGAAACGGTTCCTTTGCCGAAGTACGCTTCATGATGGACAAAAGGCAGGTCAAAATCCCATCAAAGACCCCATCATTTCCGGAAAATAATATGTTCATCTACTTCTCCTCTTTTTTGATATATCGAATCAATTCCAGATTACTGTTTTTACAATCCCTCTTCATTGCCGTAAGCACCTGATTCCTCAACTGTTTTTTTTGTTCTGTTCTGGGCAGACTCGCATCACAAGAAAAAGGACCGTCCACGTAGGTTACTATCCGTGGCCGGCGACCGAATTTTCTCTTTTGGTAAGTGTTTGTAAAGCAGAATACCGGAGCATTCATC
>JAILPF010000424.1 GCA_024699575.1 Acetatifactor sp.
ATTATGATTTCGAGAGAGAATATCACAGAGGGCATAATCTGATTACCGAGAAGTACGGCAGGATGATGGAGAGCACCGCTCCGGATGCATATGCGAAAATCAAAGATCATTTCCCAATACTTTCCGATGAGAAAAAGAAGATTATTGAGCAGATAGTAGGGATTCAGGTGGCAATGATGGAAGAATTTGCGGCAGAATATCCGGCACTTGCGGACAATGCACGAAGCATCCGGTCTACGGAGGATAATTATGCCAATACTTCTTATGAAACCTATCTGAGAGGGGAACTTGGCACTTATTCCGACAAAATGTTGGAATTATATGGAAGATATGTTGTTGGATTTGCTGCAGAAGGAAAAAATATAACATACGCTATTATGGAAAACAGTGTTCACCTCTATGGTTACAAAAATTTACAGGATGCAGAAGCCTTTATGGAAAAATAAGGGAGAATAATCATACATTCTTTTTACGAAACAAACGCATACTAATGATAGGCCGAAAGGTTTATTTCTATAGAAAGAGGTGTGTGTTGTGGATATAAACGGAATACAGGCAACCAATGGAGGAACACCGCTTGCGGCACTTCCAATGGGATTCGGAATGGCACTTGCCATGAATGAAGCAGCCATGAAAAATTATGCGCAGATGACGGAGACAGAGAGAGAACATGTCATTATGAGATGTAAGGATGCCAAGTCCAAGGAGGAGATGCGCAGGCTTGTGGAAGAGCTGGTGCCGGACGGGAATAGGAATACTCTTTATGAGCACAATGAAAACGGGATGCAGGGTTAATCTGCATCCCGTTTTTAATACCAGCCGCCGTCGATGGTGATAATCTGTCCTGTCATATAGGTTGGCGCTTTGGCTGTCTGTAATACCAGTCGGGCAACCTCCTCGGGCTGTCCGAATCTGTCAGCCGGAATTTCCGCTTGTAAAGCTTCCCGCTCCTCCTCAGAAAAGCAGTTATTCATAGAGGTGTCAATTACGCCGCAGGCGATAGCATTTACCGGAATATTGCTGGGAGCCAGCTCCTTTGCAAGGGCTTTCGTAAATGCATTGACACCACCCTTGGAAGCAGAATATGCGACTTCCATGGATGCTCCGTTGCTTCCCCATACGGAGGAGATGTTGATGATGCATCCTGCGTGTGTTTGCAAAAAGAGTGGAATGGCATGTTTACAGGTGTAAAACAGGGAATCCAGATTGACGGACAGGACATGATGCCAGTCTTCCACAGACATTTCATTTAGCAGACCGATATGGGAGATGCCTGCATTGTTGATAAGCACATCCAGGGAAGAAATCCGGGAAAACAGCGCATCCACTTCATCGGAATTACCCATGTCACATTGCACCGGTGTACATTTAATATTGTGATTATTCTCAAGTTCACAGGCAAATTTTTGCAACGCAGGGTAGGAATTGTTGCATGTCAGAACCAGATTAAATCCATCCGCTGCAAAAGCAGAAGCAATTGCGGCACCAATACCGCGGGAAGCACCGGTTATGAGAGCCAGCTTATTCTTTTTTTCTGTTTGTACGTTTTGTTCCATAATTAATCCTTATACTATAAATCAACTTATCTATTCTGCATTAGTATATCATGCCATAGAATCATAAGTAAATATTCCCGGACTTGTTTTTAAGTCACAATCTTGATAAACTGATAAATGATATAGGATGCATACGGCAGAGATTTAGATGAAGGAGGCAGATAAATGTACGATTGTATTATTATCGGTTCGGGACCGGCCGGGTTATCAGCAGCGGTTTACGGTATTCGTGCAGGACTGGATCTTCTGGTGTTGGAGCAGAATTCCATGAGCGGGGGTCAGGTGCTCAATACATATGAAGTTGATAATTATCTGGGGATTCCGGGTATCAACGGCTTTGATATGGGGATGCAGTTCCGTGCTCATGCGGATAAGCTGGGTGTTACATTCAAAGAGGCGCGAGTTAAGAGTGTGGAAGATATGGGTACACATAAGATTGTGCGCACACGAAAGGAAGATTTCGAGACAAAGACAGTTATTTTTGCCACGGGAGCTCAGCATGCTCAGCTGGGGGTACCGGGTGAAGTAGAATTTGGTGGACGGGGAGTGTCCTACTGTGCCACATGTGACGGCGCGTTTTACAAGGAAAAGACTGTTGCGGTAGTGGGGGGCGGAGACGTCGCTTTGGAGGATGCAATCTATCTTGCAAGAGCCTGCAAAAAAGTCTACGTGATCCACAGAAGAGATGAATTCAGGGGAGCCAATGTTCTGCAGGAGGAATTAAAGGCGTTACCCAATGTGGAAATTCTTTACAGCCATGTGGTGACAACGATTCAGGGCGATAACAAAGTGGAATCGGTTTTACTTAAAAACGTAAAGACTGAGGAGCAGAGTACATTACAGCTGGATGGAGTGTTTGTTGCTGTGGGGATTATTCCGACCACAGAGCTGCTCAAAGATCTGGTAAGAATGGATGAGAAGGGATATGTGCTGGCAGGTGAGGACGGTTCTACGAACTTACCGGGTGTCTTTGTGGCAGGTGATATCCGTAAGAAACCACTCAGACAGATAGTGACTGCAGTGGCGGACGGTGCGAATGCTGCTACTTCGGCAGAACAATATTGCAGACAGAATATTTAATGAAATTGTTAATAAAGTTGTTAACAAAAAACAGAGCCTGTATCAAGGGCTCTGTTTTTTGCGATTAAATGTGGAAAATGCTGATAAAATCAACTAAAAATAATTTCTTTCCAAATCATACCAAGTGTTGACAATTGATGACATTAGTGTTATATTTGTTAACAGATGTAATAATTTTGTAATAAATTATCAGCAATGACTGATATGACGATATAAAAACTGACACAGGAGGTCTTGTATGAATCGCAACTCGATAAAGATCACGGCATGCGTTTTGGCTGCAACAGTTGCTTTTTCAGGTATGACAATGGTTGCCAACGCAGCTTCCCCCTCTACGGTGCTTCCAAGTGCGGGGGTAGATCTTACACTTGCAAAAAGCGGCAATTATAACGCATTTTCTTCATTAAATTTGGATTCAAAAGATACAACATCTATCACCGATACACAGACTGCCTTGGCTGCGACGGTGGAAGAACCTACGGAGGAAGATTCTTTCCGCAATCTGGTAATCGCACAGGTTCATGATTATGTGAATGTAAGAAGTCTCCCCAGCGAAGAAGGAGAGATTATCGGTAAGCTTTATAATAAGTCAGTCGGAACATTTCTGGGTGAGGAAGACGGATGGTACCAGATTAATTCCGGTTCTGTGACAGGATATGTGAAAGGCGAGTTCTGCGTGACCGGTGAGGATGCGGTGGAACTGGCTAAACAGGTTGGTACAAGAATCGCTAAAGTTAATACAACGACTCTTTTTGTACGTACAGAGCCCGGAACAGATTCTTCCATCATCGGTATGGTGCCGATAGAGGATGAGCTGGTTGTCACTGAGGAGACAGAGGGCTGGGTGAAAGTGGATATCGAGGAAGGTATCGGCTGGGTCTCTGCTGATTATGTGGATCTCCATACTGAATTTGTTCAGGCGGAGTCCAAGGAAGAGGAAGCAGCCAGACTTGCCAAGGAGGCTGCTGAGAGAAAGAAAGCACGTGAGGCTGCTGCAGCAAAAGCAGCGAAATCGTCGAATAATTCATCGAACTCCGGCAGTAAGCAGGAGACACCGGTATATACCGTGTCCGGTGACAGCGAAATGGGAAAAGCAGTTGCAGAGTACGCTTTGCAGTTTGTGGGTAATCCGTATGTGTACGGTGGAAGCAGTCTGACAAACGGAACAGATTGCTCCGGCTTCGTTATGAGTGTGTATGCAAACTTTGGTGTGAGCCTTCCCCATTCTTCTTCTGCTGACAGAAGTCAGGGTTCGGCAGTGGATGGATTGGATAATGCACAACCGGGTGATTTGATTTGCTATTCCGGTCATGTCGCATTGTATATTGGCGATGGACAGATTGTTCATGCTTCTACCAAGAAGACAGGTATCATTGTTTCCAAAGCTGATTATAAGAAGATTCTGGCAGTTAGACGTATCTTCTAAATATATGGAAATAATCGGTAAACATGTGACGGCTGTGTCGAATTATGACACAGCCGTTTTTGTGTAGTTAATTGTGCAATTTGTCAAAAAATAGCAAATGAGAGAAAAGTACTATTGACATTATTGGAATATGCAATATTGACAAAAAATGGAATTTAAGCCTAAAAAGAATCACGAATTAACAAAAAAACGATAAGACTTATCCACATAAATTTTGTCGAAAATTTAGACAAAAAGAACTTATACACTAGGTTATACACATTATCCACATCATTTTGCCCCAGTTTGGTAGGATTTGATTTGCGAAAAAAAGGAACGGATGTTTTGTGCATATGACATAAAAACACAAATAAGGCATATAAAGTGAAGATTTTTGTTGACAGAAATAATGTCAAAAATTTATTAAAAAGAAGGCTAATTGTTGCAAAAAGATGGTTCTATATGCTATAATAATCTTACAATAAATACTGAAAGGGATGATGAGCATGAAATTTATTATCGTAGGAAGAAACATTGAGGTAACCCCTGGATTAAGAGCCGCTGTGGAGGATAAAATCGGCAAACTTGAAAAGTATTTTAACCCTGATACGGAAGTACATGTAACATTAAGTGTTGAAAAGGACAGGCAGAAAATTGAAGTTACCATTCCGGTGAAAGGAAGCATCATCCGTTCTGAACAAGTCAGCAATGATATGTATGTGTCGATAGATCTGGTGGAGGAGATCATTGAGAGACAGTTAAAGAAGTACAAGACTAAAATAGTAGACAAGCATCAGGCTGCAGCCTCGTTCAGTAAGATGTATGTAGAAAATGATTACATGGATGATGAGGATGTAAAGATTGTCCGGACCAAGAGATTTGACATTAAGCCAATGTATCCGGAGGACGCATGCATCCAGATGGAACTGTTGGGACACAATTTCTTCGTATTCTGTAATGCGGAGACAGATCAGGTGAATGTGGTATACAAGAGAAAAGGAGAAACCTACGGACTGATTGAACCGGAAAACTAAATAAGTATAAAAGTTTGGGGTGCGCAGTTTGCTGTGCACCTCTTTTAACGTTAAAAGTTCATTTTAGGTATCAAAACTGCTGATTTTTTGATGTTGTTACAGCCGGGATAAAACGATACATTAGGAGGGTAAGAAATATTTCGTTTGGTAAGGAGTCAGTTCATGGATAATTATATCAGACCGTTATTTTGGCAGCATGGTGAGGATGAAAGCATTCTGCGGGAAGAAATCAGGCAGATGAAAAAAGCGCACATCAATGAGTTTATTGTGGAATCGCGCCCCCATCCTGATTATTTAAGCTTTGGATGGTGGCGGGATTTGGATGTCATCATTGATGAGGCAAAAAAACAGGATATGTTTGTGTGGAAATTAGATGACAATGCATATCCGAGTGGCCTGGCCGCCGGAAAGATAAAGGAATTATATCCGGAGCATTTGAAAGTTTATATGAAAAAATATCAGATAGATGCAATAGGACCGATGAAAGGAGCCTACATTAATCTGAATATTGCTCCAAAGGAGGAGCCGCTTCTTAAAGTGATTGCAGCCAAAAGAACAAACGGGACAGATCTGTTGGATGAGGACTCGCTGACAGATTTGACCGATTTGGCAAAAAACGGGCGAATCTATTGGGATATTCCGCAGGGTGAATGGAGATTATTTATTATAACGATTTCCCGAAGTGGTGGAGAAGACTGGACCAGAGACTATGTCAACCCTATCAGCAAGGAGGCTGTGAGAAAATATATTGATATCATCTATGAGGAACATTATAAAAGATATGCCTCGGAATTTGGCAAGACAATCAAAGGCTTTTTTGCGGATGAGCCACGTTTCGGGAATGAATCCTCCTATGAGATGCTTCCGGGGAAAGGAAATGCGGTGTTCCCGTATGCTGATGGACTGATTGAGAGACTTTCTGCAGAAATGGGAACGGATGCGGGAGTTATGCTTCCGTTTTTGTGGTCCTCCGAAAACAATAAATGTGTTGACGTGCATTATGCATACATGAATGTTGTCTCAGCAATGTTCGGGGAGGCATTCGGCGGGCAGATTGGACAGTGGTGCAGGGAACATGGAGTCTCATTAATCGGTCATATGGTGGAGGACAGCGGCGCACACAGCAGATTGGGATACGGTTGCGGACATTATTTCAGAGCGATGGAGGGATTTGATGAGGCTGGAATTGATGTTGTATTTCAAATCTGGCCGGAATATATGAACGGCAGACATCTGACACCCTTTGGCTATCTGGACTCTGAGTTCTTTTACTGGGGCATATGTAAGATGGCGTCATCCCTTGCATATCTGGATGAGAAAAAGCATGGGCGTACCATGTGTGAAATCTTTGGCGCATATGGCTGGCAGGAAGGGCTGAAATTAATGAAGTGGCTTACTGACCATGTGGCTGTCAGAGGCATTAATGTTCTGGTACCGCATGCATTTTCACCTAAATTTCCGGATGAGGATTGCCCGCCACACTTTTATGCGAGAGGCAATAACCCTCAGTGGCCGTATTTCCATATTTGGTCATCGTATGCAAACAGAGTGATGAAAATGTTATCAGATGGGGAACCGGTTACGAAAGTCGCAGTGGTCTATCATGCGGAGGCGGAATGGTCCGGAAAAGAGTATCAACCATTTGAGAAAGTTGTGAGAGTACTTGCGGAATGCCAGATTGATTGTGATGTTGTCCCGATAGATCGCTTGGCTGAGACCCCAAAATATTCTGCGATAGTCGTGCCGTATGCTTACTGTGTGTCGCAAGAATTTTTGGAAACAATCCTGTCGCTGGCGTCGGGTGGAGTGCAGATTGTGTTTGTGCGGGACTATCCACAGAAAATATACTATGCCGATAATACTACACTGCTTGAAAAAGTGAAAAACCATTCCAGGGTACAG
>JAILPF010000438.1 GCA_024699575.1 Acetatifactor sp.
CTCATCAACCCAAGATCCTTCTCACTTATAATTAAATTTTCCTTACCTCCAATCAATTCAAAAGGCCATTTAATATCTAAATCAGAATCATTATACATTATTCCTGCATCCCCAGGACCATAAAATCCTTCCGCCGCCTTATAACTCATAACTGAATCCTCAAGCACAAGATAGCCTTGCCCAAATCCCGCTGGTACAAGCAGGCACATAGGAGTATCTCCTCTCAAATCAAAGTGCCTCCATTGTCCGAATGTTTCTGACTGTGGTCGTAAATCAACAATCACATGATATACATGCCCACTAACGCATCTCATCAATTTAGGTTGAGGTTTTTCAAGTTGAAAATGGATGGCACGAATTACACCTTTTTTTGAAATTGTATAAAACGTTTCCTTCAGTTCATAATCCAAGCCGGCCTGCCTAAAGACATCAATATTATAATCTTTTATTAACCCACCACGCTCATCCGTAGCATAAAAAGGGGTAATAATGTATGCACCTTTTAAATCTAATTCTTGAAATTCAAACTTCTGTATCATAATCCTTCCTCTTCACGAATATAGTCAGCAGTCATTCGAATACCCTCTTCAAATGATATCTTATTTACGTAGCCTGTATCCTTTTCAACTTGCTTCATAGCAAATTGTTTATAATCAACATTTGTTCCTTTAAATACGATATCACCCAATCCTAATTCTGCCGCAGGTGAGACAATATCTCTCATTTTCATAAGAAACTCTCTTAACGGTTTCGGTTCCCCACTACCTATATAATATCGGTTGAACGCTTTACCCTTCTCTGCAACCTCTATAATTGAATTAATTGCATCCGATATGTATATAAAATCGTAGGTCTGATATCCTTCAGTAAATGAACAATGTTCCCCTTTTAAAAGTTTCATAATTGACGTATAAATTAGTCTAGCTGACTTTTCTCCAACCCCATATATATTAGTTATGATGACCGGAATAAATCCTACTCCATTCTGGTATGCAACAGTTTCCGCCATAAGATGTGCGGCTAATTTACCAGTTCCATAAATGTATCCCGCTGAAGGTTGTATATCATTTGACTGAAGATACTCATATGTTTCAATTTCATTGATACTTGACGCATAGATAAATTTTGAGCACTTCACCTTTGCTGCCAGCTCTACATATTCACATGTAATTCTGGCATTCTCAAGCTGAACATTATAATCCCCCCTAAGCGAACCAGATGTACCCATCCAAGCCAGATCATAAAAACAGGAATATTCTTCCTGTAATGCATCCACAAGCTGTTCTTTGGAAAAATCAACTAGCGAAATACACTTTGCCATTGCTTTCATTTCATCATCAAATTTTATATCTAACGCAGTTACTTCATAGCCTCTTTGTATTAAACTCGTAACAAGGTTTTTACCAATGAAGCCTCCTGCACCTGCCACAATCACTTTTTCCATTCACTTCGCTCCCCACGTTATATTTTTTGAAACTCTTTTATCTGCCTATCCATACATTCACGAACATTCCCACCAGCATTCCAACATTTTGTCCACTCAACAACTTTAATAATTGCCGTTTCTAAATTCCAGCGGGGCTGCCAACCAAAAGTAGCTTTTAATTTTGAGCAGTCAAGTTTCAAAAAGTTTGCTTCATGAGGTCCGCCATCATGCCGATCTATCCATTTAATGTTTTCTCCCCAATGCTTAACAAATAAGTCAACCAACGCAGATGTCTGAAAACAGTCAGTATCATCCGGCCCAACATTATAATACCCCTCAAAGCGTCCATCCACATACTGTTTTTCCGCGATCATCAAATATGCAAATATCGGCTCCAAAACATGCTGATACGGTCGTGTTGAAAATGGATTTCGAACGATTATATCATCATGATTAATCGCCGCTCGAATACAATCTGGTATAATTCTATTGTCCGCAAAATCACCGCCACCAATAACATTTCCGGCACGGGCAGTAGATATTGCTACGTTTCCCTCTGAAAAAAACGAATTTTTATATGCATGAGTTACAAGTTCTGAACATGATTTCGAGTTTGAATATGGATCATATCCATCCAATGGTTCATTTTCTCGATATCCCCACTCCCACTCTTTATTCTCATACACTTTATCAGTTGTAACGTTTAAAAACGACTTTACACAGGGATTTAAGCGAATACATTCAAGAATATTTACTGTTCCCATAACATTTGTTGCATATGTACCAACCGGATCCTGATAGCTTGCTCTCACAATTGGTTGTGCAGCAAGATGTATAACAATCTCTGGTTGATATTTCCGAAATATTTCTTGAAGATGATCTAAATCGCGAACATCACCTTTTATATGTGTAATCTGATTTTTAACTCCGCAGATGTCAAAAAGTCGTACTTCTGTCTTACTACAGCTAGAATAACCAATAACAGTTGCACCAGCATTGACAAGAGTCACACACATCCAAGCTCCTTTAAAACCTGTATGTCCAGTAACAAGAACTTTCTTATCTTTATAAAAATTTAAATCCATTCTTATCCCTCTCAAATCCATTCTAATTGTCTTTGAATCGCAAATTATTAGCAAATTGGTAAAAACGATGAATCATCTGTTGCGCAACGCTAAAAACTGTTGTTTTATTGTTTTCAGCGCACATTAGAAATTGTTGCATGACGCTATCATCATTATATACTTCTTGTATTTTTTCAAAACTAGCAATACACCGTTCCTTGTACTCGTCAAAGTTCTGTCCTAACGCTTCCATCAACAAGTCATACATCCTATTATTTTCAGTTGTTTTAAATTGTTCAGCAAGCATCAAAGGTTTCTCATAGAAGAAGGAGGATGCAACACATTTTTCTGTAGTATGTTTAACAGGTATTGATATTCTGTAATTTTTAGAAGCATCTAAAAGTCCTGTCGCCATTCCAACAAAAACGCGGCAATGAATGATTTCTTCTATCAGTTCTTCATAAGTAATCCAACCAGAAAGTTCTATACCTTTTTTCGTAACTGGCTCAAGCTGGTCTATACGCCCTTTTAGGACTTCAATGTCCTCTCCTTCAGATACAATTTTCATCTGTGCATTTGGAATAACCTTTTTTATTTTTTCAAATTCATCTACCAACCCAAGAAGATAGCCTTTAAAAGGGAACTCAGCACGTGCTGCTGCCAAAATAACTTGACTATCAAATCCTTCGCGAATGTAATCTAAAAAATTATCCTTCGGTTTAATATCTATTGGG
>JAILPF010000440.1 GCA_024699575.1 Acetatifactor sp.
AGATATATGACATTTGGCCGATGACAGCTCTGGAAATGATGGGATATAGTATGGAGGAACGGTTATGAAATGTAGAAGAGTGGATTTGCTTGCGGATGTTGTACAATATGAACAGGGAAAAGGAATGGAGGATGGCTTTGAACGCTGGTCGGATGTGGTGACAAAGGGTTGGATTGTAACGGATAGCCTGATTAAAATTACCAGAGAGGACGGTTCCATAGTTTGCCCCTATATTTCTCACAGAAGAGGACGAACCTTTATCGGTGAGGGAGACTACATTATTACGGATGAAGATGGCTCTAAACATGTATGCGGTGCGGATAAGATATTCAGCCGATACAGGAAAGTCGAAGAATAGCGGATAGGTATTGACTTTTCCTGATAAAAAGGGTATACTAAGTAAGAATTAAGCTAAGTTTTAATGAAAGAGTGGACGCGCGCCACTCTTTCTTGTTTGTTGAGGACGGAAAGGTGTGAGTGTTGCATGTCAAAAAGAGAAACCTATGAAACAAAGACAGAAGAGCTTCTGCAACCCATCGCAAAGGAGCATCAGGTAGAGATTTATGATGTGGAGTATGTGAAAGAGGGAAGCGATTACTACCTTCGGGCATACATTGATAAGCCGGAGGGTGTCAATATTAATGACTGCGAGAATGTCAGCAGAGCACTGTCGGATGCGCTTGACAGAGAGGACTTTATCCCTGATGCGTATATCCTTGAGGTCAGCAGCCCCGGATTGGGCCGGACCCTGAAAAAAGATAAGCATCTGCAAAAGAGTATTGGACAGGAAGTGGAAGTGAAGCTCTTTAAGCCCATTGAAAAGCAAAAGGGGTTTGTCGGAATTCTGGAGGAATTCGATGAAGAACACCTGACGATTTGTGAGGGAGACTCCAAGAGAACTTTTCTTCGCTCAGAAATTGCACTGATTCGTCTGACAATTGATTTTTAACTGTTTTGAACTGATAACGGAAAGTTTGTGGCAGTACGGTATAAGCAGACTTTTCATGAACAAATAACCGTACAGAAAAGAGGAAATGATGAACAAAGAATTAATGGAAGCACTGGATATTCTGGAGAAGGAGAAAGAAATCAGCAAAGAGACACTGTTTGAGGCCATTGAGAATTCGCTGATGACAGCTTGCAAGAACCATTTTGGCAAGGCTGACAATGTGAAGGTTGAAATCAACCGTGAGACCTGTGATTTCCTGGTATATGCAGAGAAAGAAGTAGTGGAGACCAAGGATGATGTGGAGGATGATGTTCTTCAGATTGCATTGGAGGATGCAAAGGAGATTTCCAAGAAGGCTCAGGTGGGAGATATTCTTCATGTGGAAATCAAATCCAAAGAGTTCGGTCGTATCGCTACACAGAACGCAAAGAACGTCATTTTGCAGAAAATCCGTGAGGAGGAAAGAAGCGTAATTTACAACCAGTACTATGAGAAAGAGAAGGATGTAGTTACAGGTGTTGTTCAGAGATATGTAGGTAAAAATATCAGTATCAACCTTGGCAAGGCCGACGCGATGCTTAGTGAGAGCGAGCAGGTGAAGGGCGAAATCTTCAAACCTACTGAGAGAATCAAGGTATATATTCTGGAAGTTAAGAGCACTCCCAAGGGACCGCGCATCAATGTGAGCCGTACACATCCTGAACTTGTAAAGAGACTTTTTGAGTCTGAAGTGACTGAGATTAAGGATGGAACAGTAGAAATCAAGAGCATTGCCAGAGAGGCAGGCAGCAGAACCAAGATTGCGGTGTGGAGCAACAATCCTAACGTGGATGCTGTCGGTGCATGTGTTGGTATGAACGGTGCCAGAGTAAATGCGATTGTGGAAGAGCTTAGAGGAGAAAAGATTGACATTGTCAACTGGGACGAGAACCCCGGAAATCTGATTCAGAATGCCCTGTCTCCTGCTAAGATTGTTGCAGTCTTCGCCGATCCCGATGAGAAGACAGCCAAGGTTGTTGTGCCGGATTATCAGCTTTCTCTTGCGATTGGTAAGGAAGGACAGAATGCCCGTCTTGCAGCAAGACTTACCGGATATAAGATTGATATCAAATCCGAGACACAGGCGAAAGATGCTCCCGGTTTCCGTTATGAGGATTACATCGACGAGTATGACGAAGACGAATATGAGGATGAAGAGACATTCAGTGAGGAGTAATTGATCTATGGCAAAGAAAATTCCGTTAAGACAGTGTGTTGGCTGTGGTGAAATGAAAGGGAAAAAGGACATGATGCGGGTTCTTAAGACTGCCGAAGGTGAGATTTGCCTCGATACGACAGGCAAGAAGAACGGCAGAGGTGCATATCTATGTAAAAGTGCAGAATGTCTGAAAAAAGCCCGGCAGAACAAAGGTCTGGAACGTTCTTTCAAGATCGGTATTCCAAGCGAGGTGTATGACAGTTTGGAAAAGGAGTTTGAGAGTCTTGATGCAGAATAAAGTCTTATCACTGCTGGGAATTGCGATGCGCGGAAGAAATCTGGTGAGCGGAGAATTCCAGACAGAGGAAGCGGTCAAAAAGAATACGGCAATGCTGATTATTGTGGCAACCGATGCGTCCCAAAATACAAAGAAGCTATTCCATAATAAATGTTCTTTTTATCAGGTCCCCATCTATGAGTACGGGACGAAGGAAATGCTTGGGAGAGCAATCGGCAAGGATAGCAGGTCCTCTGTAGGTATATGTGATGAGGGGCTGGCGGATGCGATTATCAAACAACTTGAAATGGAAGAAAAGAGGTAGAGCATGGCGAAAATCAAAGTACATGAACTTGCAAAAGAATTAGATAAGCAAAGTAAAGATATATTAAACTTTCTGCAGGAGAAGGGTGCAGATGTAAAGGCTGCACAGAGTTCTGTGGAAGATGACATGGCAGATATGGTCAGAAAGGCATTCGGTACAGCTCAGGAGGCGCCTAAGAATAATAAAGAGGAAGCTGCTGACTCTCAGGATGCCCCCAAGAAGAAAAAGAAAATCATTTTTGTGAGCAATCCGCAGAACTCCAAAATGCCCGGACAGCGTTCCTCGCAGGGGGGACAACAGCCCCGCCCGAATGGACAGCAGGGAAGACCTGCGCAGGGCGGATATAATAATAACAGAGTGCAGGCACAGGCACCGGTTCGTCCGATTAAGCCCTTGACACCGCCTTCACCGACTCCCAGCGTGCAGATGGTGCCGGAAAACAGAAACCAGCAGAACAACAGAGCTCAAAAACCGGCTCAGCAGGCACCGGCAGCTTCAGCCCCTATACAGAACACCGCTCAGCATAGACCGGATGTACGCGATGAGAGACCTGCGCGTGATGAGAGACCTGCGCGTGATGAAAGACCTGCGCGTGATGAAAGACCTGCACGTGATGAGAGACCTGTACGCGACAACAGGGGAGATAACAGAAATCAGGAGCGGGGCTTCAGAGGACGTGATGACCGTAATCAGAACGGTCGCCCTCAGGGTGGATTTAACAGAAATGCAAGACCCGGACAGGAGGGTGGCTCTAACGAGCGCAGTAATAATGAACGTCGCGGTGCTGCTCCCGGAGCAGGACGTAATTTCGGCAATAATCCAAGAGACGGCAGAAACAATGGCGGTCAGTTTAAGGATAGAGACGGTCGAGATGGAAGAGACAGCCGTGACAGCAGAGATAACAGACCAGGCAAGAACTTTGTACCGGAAGGTGCAGGTAAGGATGTGGAGAAGAAGCGTGAGGAAGACAAGAGACGCTTCAGCCAGGATAAGGATAAGCGTTCCAAGAAAGACCACATCTACGAGGATGAAGA
The DNA here is from genome assembly GCA_024699575.1 of Acetatifactor sp. GTDB lineage: Bacteria > Bacillota > Clostridia > Lachnospirales > Lachnospiraceae > Acetatifactor. Next base: position 3,784 of record JAILPF010000440.1, read on the forward strand.
CGCAGCATTGAAGAACAAACCCGGCAAATTCATCAAACCGGAGAAGAAAAAGGAAGAGGTTGTGGAGGAGACCATTAAGGTTATCACACTTCCTGAGACAATTACCATCAAGGAACTGGCTGAGAAGATGAAGATGCAGCCCTCTGTCATTGTAAAGAAATTGTTCTTAGAGGGTAAAATTGTGACTGTTAACCAGGAAATTTCCTATGAAGATGCAGAGAACATTGCGATGGAATATGAAATCCTCTGCGAGAAGGAAGTTAAGGTTGATATGATTGAAGAACTTCTGAAAGAGGAAGAGGAAGATCCGAAGGATATGGTTGAGAGACCTCCCGTTATCTGCGTAATGGGTCATGTAGACCATGGTAAAACTTCTCTTTTGGATGCAATTCGTAAGACCAATGTAACCGACAAAGAGGCAGGCGGCATCACACAGCATATCGGTGCTTACACAGTTAACGTGGACGGACGTACCATTACGTTCCTGGATACTCCGGGACATGAGGCATTTACTGCTATGCGTATGCGTGGTGCAAATTCCACCGATATCGCAATTCTGGTGGTGGCTGCAGATGATGGTGTAATGCCCCAGACAATCGAGGCAATCAACCATGCAAAGGCAGCAGGAATCGAAATTATCGTAGCGGTTAACAAGGTGGATAAACCATCCGCAAATATCGAGCGTGTGAAGCAAGAGCTTACCGAGTATGAACTGATTGCGACCGATTGGGGTGGAAATACCGAATTTGTTCCGGTATCTGCGAAAACCGGTCAGGGTATTGATGACTTGCTTGAGACGATTCTGCTTACCGCAGACATTCTGGAACTTAAGGCAAATCCCAAGAGACGTGCAAGAGGTCTTGTTATCGAGGCTGAGCTTGATAAAGGACGTGGTCCTGTTGCAACTATTCTGGTACAGAAAGGTACTCTCCATGTGGGAGACTTTGTATCCGCAGGTGCAAGCCATGGTAAAGTAAGAGCGATGGTGGACGATAAGGGCAGACGTGTAAAAGAAGCCGGTCCTTCCACTCCTGTAGAGATTTTGGGACTTTCCGATGTGCCCAACGCAGGTGAAGTATTCCTGTCACATGATAATGATAAAACTGCCAAGACCTATGCAGAAACTTATCTGGCACAGAATAAAGAGAAGAAACTTGAAGAAACTAAGGGTAGAATGTCTCTGGATGACCTCTTCTCCCAGATTCAGGAAGGTAATCTGAAGGAACTGAACCTGATTGTGAAAGCAGATGTACAGGGTAGTGTAGAGGCAGTAAAACAGTCCCTTATGAAACTTAGCAACGAAGAAGTGGTTGTAAAATGCATCCACGGAGGTGTTGGTGCCATCAACGAATCCGATGTTGTGCTTGCAAGTGCATCCAATGCTATTATCATCGGCTTCAATGTCAGAGTGGATGCCACTGCTAAATCCACCGCAGAGCGTGAGGGCGTGGATGTAAGACTGTATAAGGTTATCTATCAGGCAATCGAAGATGTGGAAGCAGCCATGAAGGGTATGCTGGATCCTATTTATGAGGAAAAGATTATCGGACACGCAGAGGTTCGCCAGATATTCAAAGCGTCCGCAATCGGAAATATTGCAGGTTCCTATGTGCTTGACGGAACCTTCCAGAGAGATTGTAAAGTACGTATCACTCGTGAAGGCAAGCAGATTTTCGAGGGAGCGCTCGCATCTCTGAAGAGATTTAAGGATGACGTGAAAGAAGTGAAGGCAGGTTTCGAGTGTGGTCTGGTATTTGACGGATTTGACCAGATGCAGGAACTGGATGTTGTGGAAGCATATATCATGGTAGAAGTTCCACGATAATTAGATAGGAATGAGATATGAGAAAAAATAGTGTAAAAAATACCCGTATCAATGGGGAAGTGCAGAAAGTGCTGGCAGAGATTATTCGCGGGGAAATTAAGGACCCGCGCATCAGCCCGCTGACCAGTGTGGTAGCGGTGGAAGTTGCTCCGGACTTAAAGAGCTGTAAAGCCTGGATCAGTGTGCTGGGTGACGAACAGGCGAGAGAGGCAACTCTACAGGGACTTTTGAGCGCGGAAGGATTTATTAAAATGAAGCTTGCGAAGACGATTAATCTTCGTAACACACCTGACATTACCTTTGTGATGGATCAGTCGATTGAATACGGTGTCAATATGTCCCATAAGATTGATGAAGTCATTGCAAACGATCAGGAAAGAAAAGGGGAATAATACATGAATCTGTTAAAAGAATGTGAAGGTGCAAAGAGCATCGGAATCAGCGGTCATATCCGACCGGATGGTGACTGTGTCGGTGCCTGCCTATCCCTTTACCAATATCTGACGAAGTGCTTGCCGGATGCAGAGGTGAAGGTGTTTCTGGAGAAACCGGCAGATATCTTTTCAGAACTGAAAGGATTCGATAAGATTGATTCCTCGTTTCAGCAGGAACCGGATTTTGATGTGTTCTTTGCATTGGATTGTACACCGGACAGATTGGGAGATGCAGAAAAATATTTTGCTGCAGCTAAGAAAAAAATAAACATTGACCATCATGTAACCAATAGCGGCTGCGGGGATATCAATTATATTTTCCCCAAGGTCGGTTCTACCTGTGAACTGATTTATGATCTGGTGGAAGCAGATAAACTCGATCGTGATATTGCTGTTGCAATTTATACGGGAATCATTCATGATACCGGAGTATTCCAGTATTCAAATACCACTCCGGATACCTTGAAAAAGGCAGCACATCTTATCAGCTTCGGGTTTGATTTCCCGAGACTGATAGAGGAAACCTTCTATCAAAAGACCTATGTGCAGAGTCAGATAGCGGGACGCGCTATGATGGAAAGTGTGAGATTCCTGGACGGAAGATGCATTGTCAGTGTGATAGATAAAAAAACCATGGACTTTTATGGTGTAGACTCCCATGATTTCGAGGGAATTGTCAATCAGCTGCGCAATATCAAAGGCGTGGACTGTGCGATTTTTATGTATGAGACCAATACGCTGGAATACAAGGTGAGCCTCAGATCCAATGAGAAAGTGGATGTTGCCAAAGTGGTTTCTTACTTCGGCGGCGGAGGACACATGCGCGCGGCAGGTTGTACCATGAAAGGAACATTCCATGACTGCGTCAATAATCTCTCTTTACATATTGAGGAACAATTATGTTAAATGGTGTGATAGTGATTCATAAGGAAGCAGGGTTTACCTCCCATGATGTGGTTGCAAAAATGAGGGGAATCTGTGGACAGAAAAAAATCGGCCATACCGGAACACTTGACCCGCAGGCCACAGGGGTGCTTCCTGTGTGCCTGGGAAGTGCCACGAAGCTGTGCGACATGCTTACAGATAAAGACAAAGAGTATGTTGCAGAGCTTCTTTTGGGCGTGGAGACAGATACGCAGGATACCACCGGGAAAGTGCTGCGACAGTGTGATGTGACAGCAGATGAGGAGCAGGTGGAAGCTGCAATCAGAAGCTTTCTCGGATCTTATATGCAGGTTCCCCCTATGTACTCGGCGCTGAAAGTGAATGGCAAGAAGCTTTACGAACTCGCAAGAGCCGGCAAAGAGGTGGAGCGTGAAGCCAGAAAAGTTACCATTTACGAACTGGAGATTCTGGACATACAGTTGCCTGTTGTACGTTTCAGAGTGGCATGCTCTAAAGGGACTTACATCCGGACCTTGTGCGCCGATATCGGGGAGAAACTCGGATGTGGCGGTACTATGAAGAGCCTTATGAGAACAAGAGTCGGAGATTATTCCATAGAGAACGCTGTAACCCTTCAGACCTTGGAAAAGCTGCGCGATGAGAAGCGGATCAACGAAGTCTTAAAACCCGCGGACAGTGCTTTTTTATATGCCCCCATGCTGCATATGAAGGAGGAGTTTACAAAGGTGGTAGACAATGGAAATTCCTTTTTCCCGAATCAGACGGCAGAGAATCAGGTGCATCCCGCAGGAGACTGGGTGAGAGTGTACCGCGCGGATGACAGTTTTGTGGGAATATATGCGTATGATAACACACGGACATGGTACAAGCCCGTGAAAATGTTTTTATCCTAATCGGAGTTTCGATTGGATGATTTCGGAGGAAACAATTTGGAGATTATTGCCAATACGATACAATTTTATATAGAGAGACCGACTGCTGTGGCTATCGGTAAATTTGACGGTGTGCATGTGGGACACAGACGCCTTTTGGAGGAAATCATTGAACGGAAAAAAAGCGGACTGGCTGCCTGCGTGTTTACCTTTGATCCGCCTCCGGCGGTTCTGTTTGGATTCTCAGATGGGAAGGAACTGACTACAAGAGAAGAAAAACGTGCAATTTTTGAGAGGATGGGAGTGGACATTCTCGTGGAGTTTCCTCTCAACAAAGAAACGGCAGCGATGCCTCCCATGGAGTTTGCTACGCAGGTTTTGGCAAGACAGATGAATGCAGAGTTTGTGGTGGCAGGGGACGATTTATCTTTCGGAGATAAAGGTGCAGGGGATGCTGAGCTTTTAAAAAGGCTGGGACCTGATTTGGGTTATTCCTTAAAGACCATCGAAAAAGTAAAAGTGGATGACAAGGAAGTGAGTTCCACAGATATCAGAACATTAGTGGAGCATGGTAAAATGGAGCAGGTGGAGAGAATGCTGGGAGCACCCTATATGATTATGGGTACGGTGGCACACGGGAATCGCATTGGCCGGACGTTGGGCTTCCCGACTCTGAATCTTCTTCCACCGGCTGATAAACTGATGCCTCCAAACGGTGTTTATGATTCCTATGTGACCTTTGAGGGAAAAAAATATAAAGGAATCAGTAACGTTGGATATAAACCTACGGTTACAGACGAAAAAGTCATGGGAATAGAAACCTATCTCTATGACTTTGACCGGGAGATTTACGGGGAAAATATTGAGGTAGAACTGTATTCGTTCAGAAGACCGGAAAAGCGCTTTAACAGTCTTGACGAACTGAAAGCACAGCTCGATGAGGATATCAGACAGGGGATGCGCAGATAAAAAACGGGTTGCCTTTTTTGATTTTTTCACTTAGAATAAACATGTATGCGATAAACACACAGAGGAAATAAAGATGAGTGCAAATATTTTATTATCAATGGCAGGCGGTTTAGGTCTGTTCTTATTTGGAATGCAGTATATGAGTCAGTCCATTGAAAAGGTGGCCGGTGCAAAGCTTCGACAGATTCTGGAGATGTTTACCACCAATCGTTTCATGGGCATGATTGTAGGTATTATTTTCACCGGTATTATTCAGTCATCCTCGGCTTGTACAGCAATGGTGGTCAGCTTTGTTAATGCCGGATTGATGAACCTGTCCCAGGCAGCAGGCGTTATATTTGGTGCCAACATCGGTACCACCATCACTTCGCAGCTGGTATCTTTCAATTTGTCCAAGGTAGCGCCGGTAATTCTGCTTGCAGGTGTTTTGGTTGCTATGTTTGGAAAGAAGGAAAATTTGAAGCAGGCAGCAGGAATTATCGTAGGATTCGGTGTACTGTTTGTGGGATTGCAGACCATGTCCAGCGCGATGGCGGGCATGAAAGAGAATCCTCAGGTCGTAGAACTTTTGGGCTCTTTAAAGAATCCTCTTCTGGCATCCTTGACAGGTCTTGTTCTTACAACAGTAATTCAGAGCTCTTCGGTTACCGTCAGCATTGTGCTTCTGATGGCTTCACAGAATCTGCTCAGTCTACAGATATCCCTGTTTATTATTCTGGGATGTAACATCGGTGCATGTACTACCGCACTTTTAGCATCTTTGTCCGGTAAGAAAGAGGCAAAGAGAGCTGCGCTGATTCATTTCTGGTTCAATGTGATTGGTACTGTAATCTTCTTTATTGTTTTCTTGGTTGCGATAGATCCTGTTATGGATTTAATCTGGAAAGTATCCGCGGACAACGGAAGATTTGTGGCAAATGCTCATACAATTATCAAGATTTGTCAGGTTATCATTCTGTTCCCGTTCTCCGGCATGATTGTTAAATTGTCGGAACTGTGTGTTCCCGGTGAGGATAAGAAGATTAACTACAGAGAGAGCTATCAGTTGAAATTCATCGGTGACAAGGTAGTGTTCAACCCTGCAACAGCTGTTGTGGAGGTTATCAAGGAGTTGGATCGCATGGCTTCCCTTGCCAGCGAGAATCTTAACCGTGCCATGAATGCGTTGATTACATTGGATGAAGAGGATATTGAGGAAGTATATGAGGTGGAGAAAAACATCAACTTCCTGAATCATGCTATTACAGATTATCTCGTGAAAATCAATCAGAGCACCCTCCCCATCGAAGACTTGAAGAGCATTGGTGCCCTGTTCCATGTGGTGAATGATATTGAACGTATCGGTGACCATGCGGAAAACGTGGCAGATGCGGCAAGACAGCGCAAGGAGGATGGAGTTTCCATCAGTAAAGAGGCTCAGCACGAGCTCGGTGAAATGCTGGATATGGTTAATAAGATTATCCAATATGCAATTGAAATGTTTGTTCAAAGCGACGAGAAACATATGCAGGAAGTGGTTGCTCTGGAAGAACAGGTGGATGAGAAAGAGCGTGAACTTCAGAAAGCTCATGTGGATCGTTTGACCAGAGGAGAATGTACACCGGAAGCAGGTATGATTTTTTCCGATATTGTTTCCGGATTGGAGAGAGTGGCAGACCATGCTACTAATATCGCTTTTGCAATTGTATCTGATGACTCTGATTCCGACACTGTAGAAGCATAATCATTTATCTGAAAATAACGACAACAAAAAAGACATCGTGGATGTCTTTTTTTGTTGCTGACACCGAAGAATATAAGTTTTCTATATATGGAAATTGATGGAAACGGTTGACAAGATATGGGGCTTTTTGTATAATTTGTTTAGATGTAACAAATTTGTAACAAATTTAAAATATTTTTAAAAGAAATGCACGATGGAGAATGTT
>JAILPF010000441.1 GCA_024699575.1 Acetatifactor sp.
AATAAGGTTCTTCCCCCTCGTAATAAGATTCTTCTCCCTCATAATATTCCTCTTCATAATACACTTCTCCGGAAGGAGCTTCACTGTCTACATAAACTTCTTCTTCATAAACCTCATCCGTATAAGCATCTTCCTCGTAGGTACCTTCCTCGTAATACTCTTCTTCGGGAGCGTCCCAGTCATAGGACTCATCATATCCTTCCCAATTATCATCTTGGGCACTCTTGCGTCGAAATATATTTTTCATCTGCTTATCAGTCCTTTCGTTCCCTTTTTACACTTAATAATTCTGTAACATTATAACATTGCCTAACCCCTACAGCAAGATTCACTTTCTTAATTATTCTTAAATATTATGGACTTTCTTTGCACAGAATAGTAAAATGAGAGCAACAAAAATGCAATGAAAGGATTTATTTTTGATGTCGAATGAGTACAATCACCTTCATCACATCCCTGATATTTCTCTGATTGATTTGGATAATGATAATAAGGAAATACCTCCGGACGATACCCTTGTACCACGGCAGCCCCCATCTTCTTGTGAAGAAGACGCTGTAAAAGTGGAACAGAAGAAATTTCCCTCCTATCTGATTCACATTGTACTTTTAGCCGTGTTGCTGGTCTCTGTGGTATGCATTCTGTATCGTTTTCAACATTGGGGGGAAAAGATTGATCTATCGGAAATCAAACCGGATGATGAAGTGCAATACATGGATGTATTAGACCAGATTCTTCCTCTCACGGATACCGAAGGCCGCGTAGTCGACACTTCAAATCCGGATTCCATCGTTGTCTTTGGCAACGCACCTTTTGCAGATGCAAGAGGAACCGATGAGAATCTCGCCAATATGATAGCAGCTTCCACCGGTGCTACGGTCTACAACTGTTCTGTCAGCGGAAGTTATCTGGCTGCCCAGGAGCCTTTTCTTCAAGTTGATGTTGCTCCAATGGATGCATATTGTCCATACTGGATGATTTTCGCTAATCTGGGCTTGCACAACAACGATATCATGGACATTTCAGGGGCTTACGCAGATGTTGTCCAGACGCTTGGTTCAGCAGCCCCGCCGGAAGCCTCTGAAGTATATGAAACTATTACCACACTTGATTTCAATACTGTTGATGTAGTTGTTTTTATGTATGATGCCAGCGATTATCTGATGGGGCACCCGATGTACGACGACAATAACCCTACCAACCTCCAGCAGTTTACCGGAAATCTGGAAGCAAGCATCGAGTTACTGCAACAATATTACCCCCACATCAGAATTATTGTCTTGTCACCCACATATGCTTTCGCATTAGACAAAAAAGGGGAATATGTAAGCAGTGATAAACAACGATACGGTTGGGACGTGCTGTCCACTTATGTGATTAAGGAATACGTTTCCTGTGCATCCAGAAGTGTTACTTTTGTCGACAATCTCTACGGAACCATCACTGAGCAAAATGCAAAAGATTATCTGACAGATCATCTTCATCTCAATCAGGAAGGGCGGGAAAAAGTGCTGGAAAGATTTCTCTACGCACTCAACTACTACAACCACTAAAAATAAGAAGCCGTCGCCCTGTGCGATTGGCTTCTTATTTTTAGTATTCCAAGGATATTGTACAGTCCTTGTAGATATCGTACCCTTCTATTTGTTTGAACAGTTCATAATCATAAGATGCCATATTCCCGTTAATCTGTTGTTCCTGCTTTAAAATAATGTAATGGCATGTCTCTTCCTTAGCCAATTGGCAAAGAAGCTGTGCATCTATCTCCTCTTCATTAATCACAATGTTAATCTCTTTGTACTTCTTCCATCCGGGCACCGTTGTATCGCGTCCGTAGGGCATGCAAATAACCGGAGAATACTGTCTGACATACTGAACAAGCTCTGCGGGGAACACAGCCATCACCTCTCGTCCCTCCACCTGAATGCTATCGCAAATGTCTACCACGCTCTGAGGTACATGATAAATATTTTCTGCCTTACGGAAAAACGGATTCGAATAGATATAACTTCCGGATATCATAATCAGCACAGTAACCATTAATGCAAATAAATACCTTTTCTTTTCTGCCAAACGTTTATACAGATGAACCGCCGCAAGTGCAATCACCACCGAAAACGGTACAAGCCAAAGCAATCTATAGTATATTTCCTCTCCGATAAAGCTTTGCAGTATCCCATAGAACAACGGATTAAAGAACACAAGCAACACGAGCCCGGGCACATAGACAAACATGATACGTATGGGCTTGCGTTTCTCCATAAAAAGCAGATAAAACCAAGCTACCATAAACCATATCACCGTCAGACCGGTTCCCATATATTCGCGAAACAGACCAGTCGTAACCTCAAACATCAGTCAACCTTTTCCTTCCTCTGCTATAATCTTACATACAAAAGTGCCAGTCCCAGACAAGGGAGACAGCACATCATCATATACCATAAGTATTTCCATTGCCTGTAGCATATAACTGCGGTAAGTGCTGCAATT
>JAILPF010000455.1 GCA_024699575.1 Acetatifactor sp.
GGAAGGATTAATCTTGTAAATTATCAGGCGATTGCACCTTTTAAGAGTAATTTCCTGATTCCGCTGATAGCAATGCTTGTGGTGAGTTTAATAGGTGTATTTCTTTTCAACTATACAAAGCTTGGAAAGTATTGCAGAGCGATCGGGGACAATCCGCTATGCGCAGAGCAAAGCGGAGCCAATGTAGCAAAAATAAAGTTCTGGTGCTATAGCATTGCAGGTATTTGCGTAGGAATTGCCAGTGTATTTCTTCTGGCACGTTCCGGTAATGTTGGAAAAAATATTGGCGCAGGTACAGAAATGGATGTTATGGTAGCTGTTATTCTGGGTGGCATGAATCTGAATGGCGGTGCAAAAAGCAGAGTAAGTGCTGCGATTGTGGGAACTATTACTTATTTGCTGTTGTCGAACGGTTTAACCATTGCCGGTGTTTCACAGGCATATATATCCCTTATCAAATGTGCCATTTTTATTGTGATTATCGGTATTACTTTGAGACAGAAAAAATCAGTGGTTGAAATGCCAAGATAATTTTAAGCAGCTGATTTGATGTAATATTTTAATGAACAAAGAAAGGAAACGTGTTAATTATGAAAAGAAAATTAATCAGTGTTTTAACAACATTAGCTATGACAATGACTTTATTGACAGGCTGTGGCAACCAGGAGGCGCAACAGGCAGGAGAAAAGGAAACTCCGGTAGCGCAGGAGAGTGCAGATGCCGCACAGGAGAGCACAGATCCATATAAAATTGGTGTTATCATGTATCAGTGGACAGATTCCCAGGGAGTGAACATTCAGAACTTCTGTAACTATTTACAGGACAACATGAATGTAGAATTCCAATATGAATCTACCTATTATGATGATGACGCACAGGTATCTTGTGTAGAGAATTTAATCAGCGCCGGCTGTGATGCTATCATCAGCGGTTATGATACCAATATTATTGCAGCTATGAACACTTGTCAGGATGCAGGTGTATATTATGCCGTTGCCTTAGACCATATTACAGAAGATGATTTTGCCGGTGCAGATCCGGGAAGCTTTTTCCTTGGTGGAACAAAGCAGTTTGGCGGAGACCTTGCAGCACTTGGTGAAAATTATGCAGATGCGGTAGTAACAGCAGGACTTGATAACATTGGAGGCGTTTCCTTCCCTGTTTGGGCATTCTCTGATGCACCTGAAATTTATGCAGGCTTCCAGAGTAAATTGCAGGCAGCAGGCATTCAGGTAGATGATTTGACATATTCCGCTGGCTTCTCTTCGGATGAAGTGCAGAGTGCAACACAGACATTGATGAATTCCAATAGTGGATTAAAGGCCATCTTTGGAATGAGCTCCGGACTGGATTACATCTATCCTGTTTTACAGAATACAGATATTAAGCTTATTTCCATGGGTTATGACACTTCTGTAGAGAGTCTGCTGAAAAACGGAGCACTGGTGGCTGCCGGAAATAATAACCACACACAGGCTATTGCAAGCTGTGTAGCAAGAATTATTAATGCTTTAGAAGGCAATGAGTACCCGGATGCAGCAGCCGGAGTATACAATGAGGGCAGCATTGTGAATGGTGTTGCTAACTATCCGGTAATTGCAAACGAAGAACAGTTAAATGATTATATTACTTATGTAGTTGCAGAAGACGGCACAAAGGGAAGTATTACTGCAGAGGAGCTTGAGTCCTGCATTATTTCCCACAATCCGGATGCAACTCTGGCAGATTTAAATGCATTGACCAATCGTACGGTAGAAGAGATTAAAGCTGCACGTTAATAAGTTATTTTAGATAACGGAGAGGTTACAATGAGTACATTAAAAAACAAACTACGAAATTATAGTATGACGATATTGTTTCCGGTAGGGATGTTTGTAATATTTGCTGTCCTGAGCCTGTTGACAAAGAATTTCTCCTTCTTTACAAGATATACCATAAGCGGTATATTTCAAGATAGTGTACTGACTACGATGATTGCGCTGGCAGTGGCGATTCCACTGTCAGGCGGCAGATGGGATTTTGGCCCGGGAGCGATTACACTTCTTGGCTCAATTATCGGATGCAACATCGGAATCCATATGCACGCGGGTGCAGGAGTGATTTTACTGTTATGCGTACTTTCGTGTATGGCATTGGCGTTAATTGAAGGAACACTGTATGTGTTGCTTCGCGTTCCGAACATGATTGTTTCGCTGGGAGTTGTAATGCTTTATGAGGCGTTGAGCGGAATGCTGTATAAAGGAATGGGCGTAAATGTATATGCCAATGAAGCAGATTATACAGCGCAGATATTACAAATAGCAAAGGCACCGCTTTGTTATGTACTGCTGCTCATTGTAATGCTTGTTGTATATTTTGTGCTTTATAAGACAAAATTCGGTTATGATACCAGAAGTCTGGGAAGCAATGCACGCCTTGCGATTAACAGTGGTGTGCATGAAAAGAAAAATATTTTACTGACCTATGCACTTGTAGGCTTTTTGCTTGGGTTTGCAGCCATGCTGCAGGCGTGCCAGGGGAAAATAGAACCTGCTACGAATCTGAGCTCCACTGCAATCATGTTTTCTTCTATGGCACCGGTACTGATAGGATTATTTTTGGCAAACTACACAAACATGCCATGGGGAATCCTTATGGGTGCTATCGGCATGGAAGTTTTCACCTATGGAATGAATGCCTTTGGAATTGATGGTTCCCTGCAGACGATTGTTACCGGTGTTGTTTTGGCATTTATCATGGCATACATAACAGATAAAGATAAACTCTTGGATTTCATTAGAAATTTATTTGGGAAAAAGGAGCCGAAAAAGATATGATTTGTAAAGAATGGAAAGTATCAGAAAACTCAGAGGCAATTTTAAAGACTTATATTCTGGATGATGAAGAATATGCAAGAAAAGGTATTATAAAACCGGCCGTTATTGTGTGTCCGGGCGGCGGGTATACCGAGGTATCCCGGAATGAGGGAGAGCCGGTAGCACTTGCGTTTGCAGCACAGGGATATCATGCCTTTGTCCTGAATTACTCTGTAAAAATCGAAAATCCGTTTCCAAAAGCACTTACCGAGCTTGCGCTGGCAGTTAAACTGGTAAGGGAGCATGCTAAAGAGTGGAGAATTGACACGGACAGAATATCCGTAGCAGGTTTTTCGGCGGGTGGACATCTGGCGGCAGGTCTGGGAGTATATTATCATACAGAGTATCTGCAGAACCTGATAAACTGCACAGAAGAAGAAATAAAGCCAAATTCTCTGATACTGGGCTATCCGGCATTTAGTTTGGAGCCTGTTAGTGAGAGCAATGAGATTCCGCAATATTTGATTGATTTAATGGATCAAGGACTGATGATGGATTTCCGTGGACCGGGCATACGACAGATTATGACCGGAAAAATGGAGTTTACGCAAGAGGATATGGAGCCGATTAATCTTTTGAAGCATGTATCGCCGAAAATGCCTCCGGTCTTTATGTTTGGAAGCTATTCCGATAGAATTATCCCGGTAAGTGATTTATTGACAATGGCGAGTCTTTGCAAGGAAAATGGTGTTTTATGTGAGCTTCATTTATTTGCAAATGGACCGCATGGACAAGGCTTATATCAGCCGCACTGTATTGATGAGAACATGCTGAAGAATCAGCATATGAATC
>JAILPF010000473.1 GCA_024699575.1 Acetatifactor sp.
ATAAAATAGCAAAAAATAATTACTGTGATACAAGCCTATTTTGTATCATACAAGCTACACTTGTGCAGATCGTCATCAATTTCTATATTGATGGGTTTTGTAATACAAATTATCAGAAAACTTATACTGTACTTTTGTACATTCAACTCACCCCTTCTTCAATTTCTCTTTCTGTAATCGCAATTACAGAACTAACATCCTGTAAATGCAAAAAAAAGCGAACACACAAGTGCGTTCGCCTCGAAAAACAATATAAATATATTTACGCACTATCCCACTTGATGAACCATATTCATGCTGTATCGTAAATATATATGAGATAATTATACACTAACAAAATGATTTTGCAAGAACTTTTTCAATATTTTTCTTCAAAAAATTCTGCTAATGACACTCCCATAGCCTTACACAGCTTCGCCACTGTCTCAATGCCGGGATTCTTTGAATTGCCGTAGATGATGTTTTTCACCGTGGATGCAGGGACTCCACTGAGCTTGGCAAACTCATTCATGGATATATGTCTTTCCTCGCACAGTTCTTTCAGTCTCTCTCCCAGATTTATCATGTGTATTTCCTCTCTTTCGCATTCTGATTATACCCCGATTTCTCCAACAAAAAAGCCCCCTCATCAAAATTGGGGGCTCTATAATATTATTTTTGCACACGTTTTATCATATTTTCTACGTATGGAACTGCATTTTCTACTATCAGTTTCAAATTCGGATGGTTTCTTTGAAAAACATTGAAAATTTCGTGTGCAAATGCCTGACCAATATTATCAACTCCATCGAAATCTAAAATTACCTCTTCAAATTCATCAAACCTTGTGCACAATCTTCGTGCCTGAGACCGAGAGACAGGATAACCAAATTCACAGCATGCATGTTTAATCGGAATACTCGTTTTTACAAAACCGATATCCATTGGTGCAAACATATCAAAAACCTCCTTTGCTGTTTTTTTTGAGTAATTTGACATCTGAAGAAAAACTACCGTTCCGCAGTTAACTCCAGTTGACAAAACATCGCTTGGTCCTTTATTAATAAACTCCTTTACCGTATAGTCTAATATGTTATCATGTGAAAAAAATGTATTACTAGATAAAATATAAAAGCTATCCATCATTCTAGATGTAAAAAAGATACCTTCTCCAGAATGACTCTCTTTTGCAGTTGTTAATTTTCCCTTAAAAAGTTCTACAACTGCGTCCTCGATATTTATATCGTCACGCGAATATTTTTCCTTCATATATTGCACAATATTATTAAAGATTCCTATTCCCCTATCCAAAATCCACATTTTAGTTGTTAGATAGTCTTTTTCCATAGATATATATATCGTTTCTGACTTTGAATGTTCTATTGCATTATTTAAAATCTCTGTGAACGCATATGTCCATATATGCTGAACATTTTCAGGAAGATCTTTTAAATACGGGAAAAAATCGTTTCTAAAAATCACATCTTCTTCCAAATTTACATTATCATATAGTTCATGCTTTTCTTCCTTTTTTAATGCATATCCACATTTTGCTTTATTATTCTTGACAATTATATCATCTGAACACAATTCATCCAAATATCTTCTTACGGTTGTATCTGACGTATCAAAGCTTTTTATTACTTTACCTACAAATTTGGGGTCATCATTACTTATTTTTTCCAAAATGTAGTTTATAATCCGCCACTTATATTCTTTAGAATATGACATTTTATTCCACCTTTTTTCAACTATATATTTGCCCGCCTCAACTATAGCACGCTTTTTTCCATCTTTCAACAACAAAATGTGCTCTTCCCTCTCTATATATTGTATAGTCCACACATAAAATTATTCCCTCGCAATAAAAAAAGCCCCGGATTTTTCCGAGGCTCTTTACTGTACCATTATGCATTTGCTTTGAGTTTTTCTCTTGTCTTGGGACCACATTTACCATCCACTGCAATCTTGCATGATGCCTGGTATGCTCTGATGGCAGCATCTGTTATCTTGCCCGCGTCTCCATCAATTGCAACCGCTCCATACGTTCTGCCGTTGTAACAGAATGCCCGGTCAAATCCGGCTTCTCTGAGCTCCCACTGTACCCACTTCACATCCTCTCCCTTGGAGCCCTTCTGGACTGTCTTCGAAGGCTCTTTGTACGGATTAGCTCCCTTATATGTCCCGGGAACTTTAACATCATATGTATAATCGATATCCGAGAAGGTCAATCCGCACTGCCAGTTGGTAGCTGACACCTTGGTCTTGACCACACCGTAATCAATTCCCTTAGCTTCCACACACATCGGTACGCCGTTTTCCATGCCAATATAAACGCCTACATGACCAGATTTCCACAGAATCACTCCCGGAGCAAAGTTCTTCACCTCGCTGATAGGCAACCGGGTATACGCCGTCTGGTATAGCTGTGAGGATCCTATCTGTTTCTTCCGGTATGCTCCCGGTAGCCCTGAGCAATCGGTGTTGGTTTTACCAACTTGTCCTCTGTCCCATGCCTTCTTTATGTACTTATCCGTCACAATCTTAGGATAGAGTGCATGCATTGCATCCATATACTGTTTTGTCAGCACCTGCATCTTAGAACCATAGAAATACGGTGTTCCAATCTTAGAGATGGCATATTCCGCCATTCCAATTCCTGTCTTGCTCATATCTCAATCACTCCCCTTTCTTTCCATCAAAATTTAACAAATTCCTCAGCATCTCATATAATCCAGTGGATGCAAGTCCGCTAATCATACCGCCAAGAATAATCTGTAGATTAATACCGCTCTGCCAGTTTACAAGAATAGCAATGATTGTACCGGTGCAAAGAGCTGCCAGCGGTATGTACCGGTTTGGGAACTTGTCAAAGGCAGTTTTCAGTACATATCCTGTCAAAAGACAGATTCCCAAAATGATAGGGTCAATGAGTTGCAATAAAAATGATAAATCCATAGTTCTCTTCCTCCTTATAAAAATGATTGTTCGTGGCTGCACTTTTCATAGACAGCCTTTATGTGTTTGATTGCCATCACAGCTAAATTGTTGCGAAAATCCGGATGCTTCGTACAGAAATCCTCGTATACGTCAATATCAAGTAAAATCTGGTCAAAATGTTCTTTGGTATGCCTCACATCGTGCAGGAGTTCGTCATCAAATCTTAAAATGCGGTATCTACTCGATGTGGCTCTCGCTTCGTTTTGCTCTTTGCGGATTGTAAGCACATCATTCTTTAATCCATTAATTTCTTGTTCCTGCCTGTCCAGTTTTTGAATTACACCGGCATTCAGATGCTTGCCGATTGTCTGCACAATCCAAGTCCATGGATTGATTTTGATGGGAGTGATTTGAATAATGCTCATGACAATGGCTATCCCCCATAACAATTCGCTTCTATTGTCCTGCCATAACTGGCTCACTTCTTTAAGTGTCATGTTGTCCGCTAATCTCCTTCATGCAATATTTGAGCCGGTACTTCCTATGGAAGCATCCGGCTCTATGGCTCTCTGATTATTCAATTATCAACTCCGCAAGTTCCTCTTCCAGATCGTTAATCTCATCTCTGATTTCTTGTCTTTGCAGGTGTAGTTCCGCAATGTCATACTCGGCTTCCAAGCCTACCAGGGAATACTCATAGGTTTTGATAATCTGATAGTCCGTAGACTGTATCAGTGCTTTCTTGGCATTAATCTGACTCTGCAAATCTGCAATCTGTCTCTGCCTTTCAGCTTCAGCCAGCTCCTCAGGAGTCGGCTCGACCGGTTGAACCGGTGCAACTTCTGTATACACACTACCATCATCTGACAGCTCGTACCATCCATTTCCTTGGCGATAGAGTGTGGTGTACTTCTCATACTCACCATTGTCCATTGGATAATCTTCATTGTCCTGCAAATACAGCCGGAATCCGCTTAGGTTCGGTGCTGTATCTGTAGTTATCTTGGTTGTGTGATTGCCTGTCGGCATCACTATGGCCGGAAGATACTCTTCCGAATTTACAAATTTAACGTAGGCCATGATAGCCTCCTTTCTGACGAATTCTGGCTCCGTCAAGCCTTTAATCAGAAACTTAAAACCATCATTTTAATGTCTCATTTACTCGATTAGCCATCATATTAATGGCAAATCGTTACGCTTTTTACCACACTTAAATAGCAATTTGAATAAATCAATCGTCAACCAGTCCATAGGCTCTCTAACAATCGGAACAGAGGCGCAAACTCTTGCGGATGGTGTGCTTGTTGTGAGCGTGTCTATAGCTGAAAATGTACAGTATGCTGGATATTCTGTTTATGTGAACGGTGTTATTGTTGATGCGTATGGGGTGATTTCAATCCCCTCACCGACACAGACAATCACCAGAAGTTTCCGTGTGTATCAAGGCGACACAATCAAGGTTGACATCAACACGGGAACAAGCGGGACGGCTACAATATACGGATTGGCTTAAGCACTTGGCTCTGTGCCATACAAAAGAATTGAACATTTCAACATTGCTGCTGAACCGTTTGAAAAGACTCTAAACGTAACAGTGTTGTTGGTAGTGTTCACATCTGCCGTCACTGTGTTAACTTGTACACCGTAACTCTGAGGAGTTGCAACAGCTCCTATTATTACTAAGTTGAAATCAGAGCCATTAATCACTGTTCCGTCACTCAGTGCTGTGTTTGCACAGATAATTTTTAGCCCTGCTATATGGCCAACAATTCTGTGTGACAAATTGCTATTTACCTCGGCAAATCCCTGCTTAACAGCCAGAGCATCCGGCACATATCCTGAAGCTGTGTTGGCCATCATATCGGAGTAAGAGCTAATCATCTGAGCGAACGCTGCCGCTTTTAAATCTGCAAACCACTTTGCGATTTTTCCGAATAGTACTCCGTGCGTCTCTCCACTTGCAATATTGGCCCTTGTAGATGCCTGTGAGAATGTGGATGTCATGTTAGTACCCACCGTTGGAGTTGCGCCCGTAGCTCCCTTGATACATCCTGTGTACACCCACTTAGCAACAGAAGCCGCTCC
>JAILPF010000505.1 GCA_024699575.1 Acetatifactor sp.
GGGAGGAAGCCATTCTATTGGTGTTCCGATTGCTGTTAGTACGGATTACTCATATATTGTACCAACGGGAACAATGGTGATTCATCCTGTTCGAATGAATGGTATGGTGATCGGTGTCCCGCAGACTTTTGATTATTTTAAGCAAATTCAGGATAGAATTACAGGTTTTATATGTAATCACTGCAGTATAACAAGAGATAACCTGGAAGGAATGATGATGGAGACAGGTTTTTTGACAAAAGATGTAGGGACTATTTTGGTTGGTGAGGAAGCTGTAGAAGAAGGGATTATAGATGAAGTAGGAGGAATTGATCAGGCACTGATAAAGTTGCATTCTTTGATTGATTCATCAAAAAATGATATATTTTGATGACAACAGGGTTCAAAAATGGTATACTCATATAAGTGTACCTTGGTGATGGTATATAAAAAATCTAATCAAGGTATTAAATTGATTGAAGAGGTGTGATGAATCAATGGCTACATCATCAGGCAGAAAAACATCCTCTTCCCGTAAGAGAAGTGGAACATCAAAGACGAAAAATAGAAATACAAAGGCATATCAGGCGCAAAACGATAGCGCACTTTTTCATGAAATTGGATTAATTGCAATTTTTGTGTTTATGATTATTTTGTTCTTTTGTAATTTTGGATTCATAGGTCCGGTTGGTGATTATATCAGCGGGGTCTTGTTTGGATTGTTTGGTTTTTCGGCATATATTGCACCCGTCTTTTGCTTTTTGATGATAGCATTTGGGTTTGCCAACGAAGGAAATCCCAACGCTAAAAGAAAAATCATTGCTTCTGTTGTTTTGTTTTTTATGTTTGGTGTTGTCTGTGATTTGATTGTGAAAAATGCTTCGCAGATGGAAAAATACAGTTTCGTAGAGCTGTATAAAAACTGCAGAGATTTGAGACATGGTGGAGGCGCTTTTGCCGGAAGTATCACATATTTCCTTCATGATTATCTGGAAACCTTTGGAACGGTCCTTGTTGTTCTGCTTTTATGTACAATCAGCTTCATTCTTTTGACGGAAAAGTCCTTACTTGAAAGTGTTCGGGACGGCGGCAGTAAAATTCGTGAGATGTCAGAACAGGATGCGATTCGAAGAAGAGAAAATGCAATGAGACGACGCGAGGAATTGGATGAGATTCGCGAACAAAGAGAGGAAGAAAAAAGGCTACGTGCTGAGGAAAGAGAAAATGACAGAATTCTTCGCATGGAAAAGAAGGTTAAGGGTGTTACTTTTGATACGACATTAAAACCAAAAGCGGAGACGGGAAGAAGAGATGATATGCACGAAATTGTGTGCGAGAATGTTGAATTTGACCCCGTTGTTGAACCGGAAACGCATGAGGAGCCTTTTGATTTTGGAAATGAAATTCGAATTCATAAAGAGGAAGCAGAACCGAAAGAGGAAGTAAAACCTGTAGAAGAAGTAAAATCGATACAAGAAGTTAAACCGAAGGCTGAGAAAATTAATAATTCAGTTGAGGATGTTGAAGATAAGCTACATAAGGACATACAGGCGTCCGAAAAGAATGTCCCGAAAAAATACATGTTTCCTCCCATATCACGCTTACAGAAAGGGACTGCTGCATCCGGGGATTCCACGAGAGAGTTAAAAGAAACTGCACTTCGATTGCAGCAGACGCTCAGTACATTCGGGGTGAAAGTAACCATTACAGATATCAGTCAGGGTCCGAGTGTTACGCGATATGAGCTTCAGCCTGAGCAGGGGGTGAAGGTTTCAAAGATTGTAGGACTTGCTGATGACATTAAATTAAATTTGGCCGCAACGGATATCCGTATGGAAGCCCCCATACCCGGGAAAGCTGCTATCGGTATTGAGGTACCTAACAAGGAAAATATGATGGTAGCATTGCGCGACCTTCTTGAGAGTAAGGAATTTAAGGAATTCCCTTCTAATCTTGCTTTTGCGGTTGGTAAGGATATTTCCGGTAAAGTGATTGTTGCAGATATTGCCAAAATGCCGCATATGCTTATTGCAGGTTCCACCGGCTCCGGTAAATCTGTCTGCATTAATACTTTGATTATGAGTATTCTCTATAAGGCTCATCCTGATGATGTAAAGTTGATTATGGTTGACCCTAAGGTGGTTGAATTAAGTGTTTATAATGGAATTCCGCATCTCTTGATTCCGGTTGTTACGGATCCCAAAAAGGCATCAGCAGCACTACATTGGGGTGTCTCCGAAATGGAGGACCGTTATCGGAAATTTGCGGATATGAATGTGCGAGATCTGAAGGGTTATAATAAAAAGATTGAAGGTATGCAGGTCGCTGATGGGGAGGAACTGCCAAAGAAGCTTCCTCAGATAGTGATTATTGTGGACGAGCTTGCTGATTTGATGATGGTAAGTCCCGGCGAAGTGGAGGAATCTATTTGCCGACTGGCTCAGCTTGCAAGAGCTGCGGGAATTCATCTGGTAATAGCAACTCAGCGTCCCAGTGTGGATGTAATTACAGGACTTATAAAAGCCAATATGCCAAGCCGTGTTGCATTTGCCGTATCAAGTGGTGTAGACTCCAGAACAATCCTTGATATGAATGGTGCGGAAAAACTGCTGGGAAAAGGAGATATGCTCTTTTATCCACAGGGTTATACGAAACCTGCGCGTATACAGGGCGCATTTGTCTCTGACAGGGAGGTTTCGGATGTTGTAGACTTCCTGAAAAATCAGACATTAGGCAATACTTATGCTGAAGATATTGAGGAACAGATTAAATCCATTGGTACCGGTTCTTCCTCTCAGGGAGGTAGTGGAGGAAGTGAAAGGGATGAATATTTTGCCGAGGCCGGCAGATTCATTATCGATAAAGATAAAGCTTCTATCGGAATGCTTCAAAGGGTGTTTAAGATAGGATTCAACAGGGCTGCAAGAATTATGGATCAGCTCTGCGAATACGGCGTTGTCGGTGAAGAGGAAGGCACAAAGCCAAGAAAAATTTTAATGA
>JAILPF010000514.1 GCA_024699575.1 Acetatifactor sp.
AACGAGCAAACAGTCTGCGGAGCAGACATAAGGAGCGCGCAGCGCGAGTTTGCGAGTTAAATCCTTTGCGAGGAAAACAAGCGGCTGCGAAGCAGACATTTGTTTTACCGCGGTCTAGTAACGAGCAAACAGTCTGCGGAGCAGACATAAGGAGCGCGCAGCGCGAGTTTGCGAGTTAAATCCTTTGCGAGGAAAACAAGCGGCTGCGAAGCAGACATAAGGAGCATTGTGATGAAGAACATTAAAACTGCGAAAAGTACATTCTGCATAGCACTGATGCTATGTTTCATATATTTGACTGCCTGTGCACAGACTACTGATGTGGCGGGAGAAACGATTGAAGGCGAACCTATTCGAATGGAGACTGTATCAGATAATGAACCGGCGGTGTCAGTCTCTGACGGTGATAAGGGAAAAAGCCAAACTGCTGAAAAACCTGAAATGGAAGAGGAAAACGATATGGCAGAGGGGACGGAAATAACGCAAGATCTGGAAACTGCTGCCAGGAGGGAGCCGGTTCATGGAATCTATTTGTCCGCCAATGTGGCAGGTTCAACGCAGATGATGGAAGAGTATCTGACACATTTAGATGAATCCGGTATCAATGCGGTGGTAATCGATGTGAAAAATGATGAGGGCAGAGTTACCTGGGAGACAGGAACGCCTATTGTGGAGGAACTGGGGAGTACGCAGAGATTGATTCGCGACATGCCGGGACTCATAAAGACCTTGCATGAGCATGGAATCTATGTAATCGGAAGATGTGTTACTTTTCGTGAGATGTACTTATATGATATAAAGAAGGAGTGGCTCATAAAGAACACAGATGGAACAGCTTATCGGGATAAAAAAGGCTTCAGCTGGATTGATCCGACCAATGAAGAAGCATGGAAATATTTGGAAGAAATCTGTGCAGCTTGTGCAGAAGTTGGTTTTGATGAAATACAATTTGACTATGTCCGATACGGTACAGGTGTGAAAGAGGAAATGATTGGACTGGATGGTGCTGGAAAACAGGAGGCAATCAATGCCTATGCATCGCATATGAAAGAAGTGTTTGAAAAACTTCAGATTCCGTATTCATTGGATGTGTTTGGTATTGTTATCAATTCAGAGATTGACAGAGAGATTGTAGGACAGAATTATGCATCGCTGGCGGAGCAGACAGATTTCCTTTCGCCCATGGTTTATCCGTCCCATTATTATGACGGAAGCTATGATATAGCTCATCCGGATGAGAAACCTTATGAGACGATCACAAGTGCAATGGCTGATTCTAATATGGTGCTGGGGGAAGTCGATGAGGAAAAAAGAGCAGGAGTCAGACCATGGTTGCAGGCGTTTACTGCATCCTATCTTGCTCATTATATTAAGTATGGCGGTGAGGAAATCAGAGCACAAATCCGGGCTACTTACGAGGCAGGGTATGACGAATGGCTGCTTTGGAATCCGGCATGTAAATATCCGTGGGAGGAGCTTACCACGGAGTTGCTTCCCGATTTTGATGAGGTACAGGAGCAGATGAAACTTAAGCAGGAACAGTGAGCACCTTACAAAAATGTCACATAGAACGACCGAAATGTCACAGGAGCAGATGTTGACGTTTCGGTCGATTTGTTATGATGTATTACAGAAAAGCAAGGAGGAGTTGAAAGTTATGGCAATATTAGAAGCAAAGAGCCTTCAAAAAATTTATACAACACGTTTGGGGACCAATAAAGTGCAGGCATTATCCAATGTGTCCTTTTCTGTAGAACAGGGAGAGTATGTGGCAATCATGGGAGAATCCGGTTCCGGTAAGACAACATTGTTAAATCTGTTGGCGGCACTGGATAAACCTACGGGGGGAAGTATTTTATTGGATGGCAAGGAAGTGTCAGATATCCGTGAAAAAAAACTGGCGGAGTTTCGCAGAGAAAATCTGGGCTTTGTTTTTCAGGAATTTAATCTGCTGGATACTTTTTCGGTGCGCGACAACATCCTGTTGCCTCTGGTACTCAGCCAGAGTAAAGTTTCTGAGATGAAAGAAAGAATCGTACCGATTGCGCAGAGACTGGGAATTGATTCTCTTCTGGACAAATTTCCCTACGAAATATCGGGTGGGCAAAAGCAACGTGTGGCGGTGGCAAGAGCAATCATCACCAATCCAAAGCTGATTCTTGCCGATGAACCCACAGGGGCTTTGGATTCAAAAGCAACTGACAGCCTTTTAAAAGTATTTCAGGAGATTAACAATATGGGGCAGACGATTCTTATGGTGACCCATTCTACCAAGGCGGCCAGTCGAGCGGGTAGAGTTCTTTTTATTAAAGATGGTGAAGTATTTCATCAGATATACAGAGGCAACCTTACCAATGAACAAATGTATCAGAAAATCTCCGATACTTGGACACTGTTAGCGACAGGTGGTGATAAAGCATGAAAATAAACTTTTTTTCCAAAATGGCGCTGAGTAATCTCTGTAAAAATCAGAGACTATATATTCCACATATTCTGACAGGTGCAGGATTAACAGCTGTTTTCTATATCCTGATTACCCTATCGATGGACCGGATGATACATGAGATGAGAGGCGGCAGTTATATAGAAATCTGCATGCAGTTTGGTGTGTTTGTCATGGGCATGCTCTCAGTGATTCTGATTCTTTATACGAACAGTTTTTTGATGAAGCAGAGAAAGCAGGAACTGGGGCTGTACAATATCCTCGGAATGGAAAAAAGACATGTGGGAAGAGTTCTGTTTTTTGAAACATTCTACTCGTCCATTCTGACAATTGTACTGGGCCTTGTGACCGGAGTATTGCTCTATAAAATCTGTACTTTATTTATCTGTTATCTGCTCAAGGTGGAGAGTGTTTGGGGATTTTACCATATCACGCCGACTACGCTTGTACCAACGGCATTGTTTTTTGCCGGTCTGTATCTGATTACCTATCTGTTTAACCGTATCAGAATTACGGTTATGAAACCGGTGGAACTGTTGCAGAGTGCTCATGTCGGTGAGAGAGAGCCAAAGGTAAAATGGTTGTTTTTGCTGGTTGGATTACTGACGCTTGGCGGCGGCTACTATATAGCGGTTACAACGAAGAATCCACTGAGTGCAGTGTCTTTGTTCCTTGCAGCAGTTCTTCTGGTTATTATTGGAACCTACTGTCTCTTTGTTACGGGAAGTATTGCATTTTTAAAAATATTGAAAAAGAACGAAAGATATTACTATCAGAAAAGGCATATGATAGCTGTTTCCGGTATGCTGTACCGAATGAAGCAGAATGCTGTCGGGCTTGCTTCTATCACCATCCTTGCGAGCGCTGTGCTGGTGATGGCGTCCACTACAGTCAGTCTGTACGTTGGAATACAGGATGCTGTTCATAATGCATGTCCTCATCATATACAGGTTACTTCCTCATACCGTGATTCAGACGGGGAGAAACAGTCTATTCCGATGGAGGAGCTTAAAGAAATTGCAGAAGAAATTGCAAAACAGAATGGACTGGAAATTGCCTATATGGATAAGCAACACATGATTGACATTGTGTATCTTTATGAAAATGGGGAGTTTATGATAAATGACCTTTATCTGAGTCAGGTCCAGGTGCCGGAGAATATTGTGCAGTGTTTCTACCTTACAGAGGAGGAGTATAATTCCCATGCGAAAGAGCCGATTGCGCTGGAAAAAAATCAAGTGGCATATTATGGAAATCCGGACAGAACTTTAGAACTGGATCATCAGTTTACTCTTGCGGATCAACAGTTTGAAGCGGCGATTGAACTGGATGAATTCCCTGTTTCAGTGGCTTCTGTCATCACAAACACCTATGGCATTGTGGTGAAAGATGGAGAGGTTCTTCAGAAAATTTATCAGGACCAGATTCAAAAAAAATCAGCATTTGCTTCTGAAATAGAAGAATATTTTTATATTGACTTTGCGGATGTGGATGATATTCTACAGACAGATGGAATTCGCCTAGGAGACGAGGTGCAGGCTGCAATGAGGGAATATGTCATACAACTGACCGATGGAAAAGGTGAAATGGGGATGGTATTTGATTCCGTTTGGGAAGAGGAATCCTATTTTCTGGGAATGTACGGCTCTTTGTTTTTTCTGGGGTTGATTCTGACGATTGTATTTCTGTTTGCGACCGCATTGATAATTTATTATAAGCAGATTTCGGAAGGATATGAGGATCGTAAAAGATTTCAGATTATGCAAAAGGTTGGCATGAGTGCAGGGGAAGTGAAAAGCGCTATTCGTAGCCAGATTCTTATGGTATTTTTCCTGCCGATTATTGTGGCGGCCATTCATATTGCGTTTGCGTTTCCTATTTTGAGCAGACTTTTGCATATTTTGTTTTTCTCAGGCAATCTGCTATTTCTTGGATGCATGGTGGGAAGTCTGCTTTTGTTTTGTCTGATTTATATTGTCATTTACAGGGTGACAGCCGGAGTGTATTATAAAATAGTACATTAATGATAAAAAAGCGGAGGATGTGTGATGTATCGCATATTTGTCATAGAAGATGACCTCGCATTGTCAGAGAACATCAAAAAGCAGATTGGCGCATGGGGATACGATGTCAGACTGGCTACGGATTTTCAGAACATTATTCCTCAATTTGTGGAGTATAACCCTGATTTGGCTTTGGTGGATATTATGCTTCCATTTTTTAACGGTTATCACTGGTGCAGTGAAATCCGCAGAATATCCAACATCCCGATTGTGTTTCTCTCATCTGCATCGGATAATATGAATATTGTCATGGCAATGAACATGGGAGGGGATGACTTTATTCCAAAGCCGGTGGATTCCATGGTGCTTAGTGCAAAATTACAGGCAATTCTCAGACGAACCTACGACATGGCAGGGAAGATTCCTGTGCTGGAGCACAGAGGAGCGGTGTTAAATCTCCATGATGGAACACTTTCATACGAAGATGAGAAATTAGATCTTACCAAAAATGAATTCCGTATTTTACAGACCATGTTGGAAAATAAGGGTAAGGTGGTCAGCAGAGACTTGCTGATGACGAAGCTCTGGCAGGATGATTGTTATGTGGAGGAGAACACATTGACCGTCAATGTTACGAGACTTCGTAAAAAACTGGAGGTAGCCGGTTTATCATCTTTTATTAAGACAAAAGTGGGAAGCGGGTATATCATCGAATGAGTAAAGAAGACAAAAAAAGAGTATTGGGAGCATTCGCCAGAGAAAATCTGGCGAGTGTTCTGCTGTTTGTGGGAAATATTTTTATTTTTCTGGGAATTTTCAAGCTATATCAGATTCCTATGGAACCATTTTTTTATGCTGTAGTGCTTTCCGTTTTTTGCGGAGCAATACCGTTAGTGAGAAAAATGTGGAAAGCTTTCAAAAATGCAGAATACAGACAGCATCTTGCGCAGACTATGGACTGTGACACAGATGCATTTCGTGAACCGGTAACCTTGGAGGAAGCGGACTATCAGGAAATGCTTTGTGTGCTCAGGGGTAAATGTGCTGCCATCACTACCGGATGGGAAAGCGAACGGCAGGAGAGCGTGGACTATTACACCACGTGGGTTCATCAGATTAAAACACCGATATCAGTCCTTCGAATGATTGTACAATCGGAGGATACTGAGGAACACCGCGCCATAGCAGCAGAACTGTTTCGAATAGAGCAATATGTGGAGATGGTGTTAAACTATATTCGTTTGGAAAGTGATACCAATGATTTTGCCTTTCAGGAATATGATATGGACGAACTGATTCGTCAGGCAATCCATAAATATGCACCGCAGTTTGTCAGACGGAAAATCAAGCTGTGCTATGAACCTGTGAATTTAAAGGTGATAACCGATGAAAAATGGATGGTGTTTATTATTGAGCAGATGCTTTCCAATGCAATCAAATATACCTATCAGGGATCGGTTACCATCAGGATGCAGGACTATGGGAAGATTGACATTATAGATACAGGCATCGGGATTGCGGCAGAGGATTTGCCCCGTATTTTTGAAAAAGGTTTTACGGGATTCAACGGTCGGGCGGATAAAAAGTCTACCGGATTGGGATTATATTTATGTAAACAGGCGGCGGATAAGATTGCGGTCCGACTCTCAGCAATGTCAGCACCTGGCAGTGGTTCTACTTTTTCCATGCACATTCCTATGGAAAAAATAGAAACAGAATAATTTTTTGGAAAAAACTATTGACACATGTAAGGCGAAGTGTTATTTTATGTATAAAGATTGAGCGCAATCAAATAGAGCGAAATATAAAAACAAATAATAAGGAGGACAAAGTGATGGGATTTTATGATTTGACAGTACAGGCAGCAGATGGCAGAGAGGTTTCTCTTTCTGAGTACAAGGGAAAAGTGGTATTGGTGGTGAATACAGCTACCGGTTGTGGATTTACTCCCCACTATGAACCGCTTCAGGCTATGTATGAGAAGTATCGCGAGCAGGGCTTCGAAATTATCGATGTACCTTGTAACCAGTTCGCAGGACAGACTCCTGGAACAGATGAGGAGATTCATGAGTTCTGTACTTTGAAATATAATACACAGTTCCCTCAGATGAAGAAAGCGGATGTAAACGGGGAGAATCAGATTTCTTTATTTAAGTTTTTAAAAGAGCAAAAGGGATTTGAGGGATTCGGAAAAAGCCCTGCCGCACTTGCAATGAGTGTAATGCTTAAGAAGATTGATAAGGATTATAAGAACAACCCTGATATCAAGTGGAACTTCACCAAGTTCATCGTAGACAGAGATGGAAATGTAGTTGCACGTTTTGAGCCCACCGCAGACATGAAGAAGGTTGAAGAATGCGTTGCTTCCTTACTTTAATCGGTAATTGATATTTTTTATCATTGTGTGAAAGCTGATTTTGGTATAAAATGAGATGGATTTGTGAACGTAAGGAAGGAGAAGCAAATGTCTTACTTTGAAATATTTACGGATTCATCTTGTGATTTACCACAGAATATGATAGAGAAGTATCATCTGCAGGTTATGCAGTTGGAGGTTTTTATCAATGATAATCCGCCTGTGCTGAACAATCAGATTGATGCTACGGAATTTTATGATCTGCTGAGAAAAGGTGCTAATGCTAAGACTGCTGCAGTGACTCCCGGTTTTTTTGAGGAACATATGAGAAAAAGTCTGGAGGATGGAAAGGATATTCTTTATATCGGTTTTTCCTCCGGACTTTCCGTTACCTATAACAATGGAGCATTAATATTACAGGAATTGATGCAGGAATATCCGGAGCGTAAGGTTTTGTTTTTCGACAGTCTGTGCGCTACCGGTGGGCAGGGGCTTTTAGTGTATTATGCAGCCTTGCTCAGAGAAGCGGGCAAATCCATTGAAGAAGTGAAAAGTATGGTGGAGTCGCTAAAAGACAGAGTGCATCACCTGGTTACGGTTGACAACCTGTTCTTCCTACAGCGTGGCGGAAGAATTCCTGCTTCCACAGCAATTCTTGGAACGGCACTGCAGATTAAGCCGATTATTGTAGTGGACAAAGATGGCAAGCTGCAGAATGTTTCAAAGGCAAGAGGAAGAAGAGGGGCTATCAAGACTCTGTTCAAGATGATGCAGGAAAATGCAGCGATGGACGAGCTGCCATATGTATTTATTACGCATAGTGATTGCAAAGAAGATGCAGAACTGCTGGCTGATATGGTTCGGGAAGAGCTTGGACCGAAAGAAATTATCATCAGTGATATCGGACCGGTAATCGGTGCACATACCGGACCGGGTGGCTTGGTACTCTGCTATCTTGCAAAAACAGAAAAAGGACAATAAAGTCAATGTCATTAAGTTAAGATGACAAGAAATAAGAAGAAACCGAATTACCTTCATAATAAAGGGTTAAAACTCCGGTTTCTTTTTATTTTGTTTGTATATTTCTTTTAATGATTATTAAAGACAACATTATCAGTATTCATT
>JAILPF010000517.1 GCA_024699575.1 Acetatifactor sp.
AGATTTTTCTCAATCACTTCATCGATGGGAAGCTCATCGTATTTCTTAGCTGTTGCAACCTTAGCCGGGTCCGCATCGTACACACCGTCAATAGACTTGGCAAGTAAAATCACATCAGCCTCCACCTCAATTGCACGGAGCACCACACCCGTATCCGTTGAAAAATAGGGATGACCTGTACCGCCTGCGAAGAACACTACCATTCCCTTTTCAAAATACTTATTCGCTCTATCTTTTGAAAAAAGCTTTGTAAAAGAGCCACATTCAAAAGGAGTCAGAATGTTTGTCATCATCCCCTCACTGCGGAATATCTCGGAAACATAGATGCAATTCATAATAGTGGCAAGCATACCGATCTGATCTGCTTTTGTTCTGTCAATATTCTCGCTGGAACGTCCTCTCCAGAAATTACCGCCACCAATCACAATACCTACCTGAATTCCATCATCCACAAGCTGTTTTACCTGAGCGGCAACTTTTTGGACTGTCGCCTCGTCAAACCCTGTTTTTTTCTCTCCCGCAAGTGCCTCTCCACTCAACTTTAATAATATTCTACGCATATAAACCTCCGTACTGCCTCTTACTTATTTTTTCCTTTGCTGGTCTCCATCTTATAATCCTCAAAGAAGGAAGTCGGATTCACATCTGCATAGCACTGAGAGCACATACCTTCAATCACTGCACCGTTATTAATCTGAACGGATTTGGATTTAATATTGCCCATAACAATGGCAGATGCATCCAGAATGACAGGTCCCTTAACATCGATATCACCTTTAACCGCACCGGCGATTGCAGCACTTGAAGCTGTAATGTTTCCGACAATTACGGTACTTGTACCGATTTTGACAGCGCCTTCACTGATTATTTCACCATTAATCTTAGCTCCTTCAGCAAAGATTTCAGCAGCTTTTGAATTTCCGTTAATATGGCCGGTGATATTCAATTTACCTAAAATATCAATGTTTCCATTAACCCCACCGATAACCTCAAGGGAACCCTCTGAGCAAATATCTCCCTTAATGGTCATTCCACCGGTAATAATTGATGTCTCGTCAATAGCAACTCTCGTCTCACCTGTCTCCATACTCACTTCTCCCTCGCTCTTTTCTATTGTTTCCTCATGCGGAACCGCTTCTTCCTCAATCGTTGCCTCTGCCGTAACTGTTTCCCCTGCAGTAGTATCACTCTCCGCAAGTGCATTTTCCAGCATACTCTCTAAATCCCATGTAGCGTCCATGGTATCCGATAATCCGTCATCCTCACTCTGTACAGTTTCAGATGTGCCTTCTCCTGATGCAACAGCTTCCCCTTCATCAGGCGGGAGTTCGATATCATCAATGTTCTTGAGTAATTCATCCAAAGACACTGACTCCTCAGCCTGCTCCTCATCTGTAGGTTTTGTTGTTTCCTCTGTTACAGGTTCCTCAGGAATCAATTCATTGACTGCCTGCGATAAGTCCTCTTTCAAGTCTGAGAAAAAACCCATAATAATCTATCCCTCCGTTTTATTTATTAATATTTGTATGTATATGTTGAACCGGCGTAGTATCCTCTGTAATCGGAAGAATTACAGTATCATCCATTGCAAGTATACTCTCTATAATCATCGGCAACGCCTCAACAGTCGTACGTTTGTCTGCAGAATCATGCAACAGAATAATATCCGTATGCCATTCCTCAATATCCTTCAGACTGTTTCGCTGCAATTCCTGAACGGATAGAAGGCGTGTCCCTCCATCCCCTGATGCATTGTTCCAATCATAAAAAGTTACTCCCTGTTGATCCAGATAATCAATCAAATCCAGCATACTCACGTTGCTGACTGTGTTTGAACTTCCTCCCGGGAAACGATATATAGTGCTTTTCACTCCGGTCACATCAAACAAATAACTCTGAAGTTTTTCAAAATCTTCAGCAAAGCTATCCACCGAGCGGTACAGTTCACTGTATTTATGACTGTAGGAATGCATTCCAAGAGTGTGTCCACGTTCCACTATTTCCCTCAGCGCTTCTTTCGACGTCTCATCTTCTTTGCCGACCACAAAAAAAGTGGCTTTCACATCATATTGATCAAGAATATCCAAAATGTCATCTGTATAGATACTTGGGCCATCGTCAAAGGTCAAGTACACCTGATGGGCATATTCCTGATTCTGAGACTGGTCTACAATTTCTTTCACCGAACCATCGGCAGACGCTGAAGCATCCTTTATCTGTGTATATCCTCGTCCTTCCGTCTCCGTAAGCGGTAGCGACAAGTCCGCGTCATCCACATATGCTTCGCTTTCATCCACACGATTCCATCCGTATTTTAAACTGTCCAGTTCTTCCAGTCTGTTATTCAAGCGTTCGACTGTCCGTCCAAGCTCGCTCACCCTGACGACCAAAAAAACACAACACAGTAGCGGAAGAATCACTGAAGCAATCCAAACTCCGACAATCAGCTTCTTTAACATCTTCACACGTCTGATTCTGCGTTCCGACGTCTGTTTAGCAATCTCTTGCATTATCTTAATTCATCTTTCTTTGAATTTCTGTTTTGCAAATACAACAAAACTCTTGTAACAGTATAGCATATTCCCCTTTTTTGGGGAAGACAAAAAATTAAAAAAAACAGTCGAATCACTCGACTGCTTTTACTAACTCACATCCGGCATAATTCTTTTTTCGTCATAGCATCCTTTTATGTGACTATGAAAAAAAGATTCCGGTATCGACTCTTTCTTAAAACGATACCAAATTTCCTCAGGCACCCCCATATACTGCCATACCTGCCCATCGTGAGCAAATTCAACCTCCAGCACCGCCAAAACCGGATCATACCCCGCCGATGCAATCATGGGAGCAGCGAATTTGCAGCGAAACATATCTTCTCTCCTTTCTTCAGCAACTCTTTTCAAACATTCAATTATCGCAATGCGTCGTCTTGTTTGTCCAAAAAATAATCATTCAATTTCCTGTTCCAAATGCCTGAACACTTCATCTGCAAAGAAATCCTGAATTGACATTTCCAGACCGTTGCACAGTTTAGCGATAGTAACAACCCCCGTGTTGCCACTGTTTCCGTACATAATGTTCTTCACTGTAGAGGGTGCAACCCCAGACACATAGGCAAGCTTTGTCACGGAAATTTTACGTTCTACACATAAATCTGCAATTCTTTTGACCACTGCCTCCTGTGTTTTCATCCACTCACTCCGTAAATCGCTGAATTTCACCCTTAAACGGGTCTTTTTTGCAATTTTACAAAAAATGGTAAAACGTTTTAGTCCATATATGGTCTATTATAGTTTTCATGTATTTCTGTATCTGTTTTTATACATATTTTACTTTTAC
>JAILPF010000521.1 GCA_024699575.1 Acetatifactor sp.
GTAAAAGGTCCCCATACAAATTCATCCATTTTTCTTAATATGATATGTACTGCTTTCACAAAAAAACTCTCCTGCACTTTTGGTAAAATATATCTGTGCAGAAGAGATTTTATGTGAATTCTTACTCTATTTTATTTAGACCATCGCTTTTTTGATAGCGGACATTAATTCCGCATATGTCTCAAATGCCGGCAATTCCGGATTATCAGCCTTAATCTGATCCGTACTCTTGAAGAGGAAACCGGCTTTACTTGCTTTAATCATACCAAGATCATTATAACTGTCGCCGCTTGCAATCGTATCGTAACCAATTGATTGCAGTGCCTTTACGGTACTGAGCTTTGAATTTTCAATACGCATTTTAAATCCTGTAATTTCACCGTCATCCGCGACCTCCAAAGAATTACAGAAAATAGTAGGCCAGCCCAGTTTTTCCATCAATGGAGTAGCAAACTGTGTAAAGGTATCGCTGATGATAATTACCTGACAGATGGATCGAAGTTCGTCAAGGAATTCTTTCGCTCCCGGCATCGGCTCAATTTTTGCGATTGTTTCCTGAATTTCTTTTAAACCAAGACCGTGTTCTTTTAATATACCGATTCTCCACTTCATCAGTTTATCATAATCCGGCTCATCTCTGGTAGTTCTTTTAAGCTCCGGGATTCCACTGGCCTCAGCAAATGCAATCCAGATTTCCGGTACAAGTACCCCTTCCAAGTCCAAACAAGTGATGTACATAATTACTTTTTCCTCTCCTTTTTACCCTTAATATAATTTTTCCAAAATCCACCTGGCAACCTTATAAATCGGAGTTTCAAGCTGCTTTCTGGCATTTTTCAGCTCTTTTCTGATTTCTATATGCTGCGGACAATGCTGCTCGCATTTTCCGCACTCTATACAATTGGATGCGGCAGAAGAATCTTTTCGCAGTGCGGTACACATAAGATAGTCTTTAAAACCTGCCATCTTTCCTTCGGAATAGCATCGATTGTAAGCTGCAAAAGTTCCCGGAATATCCACTTTTTTAGGGCAGGGCATACAATAGGAACAACCGGTACAACCCACTTTCATTTTAGAGTTGATTGCCTTTACTACACGTTTCAACATCTCCTGATCTTCTTCTCGAAGCTCCCCAACTGTCACAGTGGACGCTGTATTCACATTATCAAGCACCATCTCCAATGAATTCATTCCGGAAAGGATGCAGGTAATCTGAGGTTGATTCCAAAGCCACCGAAAAGCCCATTGTGCCGGCGTATGCTTCACATCATGCTTCTCAAAGATATCCAGAGCCTCCTGAGGAAGTCTGTTTACAAGCTTTCCGCCACGTAAAGGTTCCATTATGATAATCGGAATTCCTTTTGCGGCCGCATAATCCACTCCGGTGCGTCCTGCCTGAGAATGCTCATCCATATAATTGTATTGTACCTGGCAGAAATCCCAGTCGTAGGCATCAATCAATTGACAGAACATATCGGAATTGCCATGATAGGAAAATCCTACCTGTCTGATTGCACCACTCGCCTTTTTCTCCTCCAGCCATTCAAGAATGCCAAGCCCTTTCATCCTATCCCATGTTTTTACATCTGTCAACATATGCATGAGATAATAATCAATATGATCCGTCCGCAATCTCTTCAGCTGTTCATCAAAGTATTTGTCTATGCTTTCGCGGCTTTTAATCAGATAATGCGGAAGTTTTGTCGCAATATATACTTTATCCCTTATCTGATTACGCTCCAGAATTTCTCCCAATGCAGCTTCACTTCCCGGATAAATATAGGCAGTATCATAATAATTGACACCCAAACGGTATGCTTCCATAATCTCGCTTTCGGTTTTCTCCATATTGATGATACCGGCTGTCTGAGTAAAGCGCATACATCCATATCCGAGAATTGATATTTGATTTCCATATTTATCAGAGCGATAATTCATTTATTCTCCTGCCTTTCCGGTAATCAGCCATGGTGCCGGCTGAGATTGATATGTATTCTTGCTGGTAAGTTTCGATACACTCACCTGCATGATATCCGGGTCTGTAATACCTAATTCCTTACAGATTTTCGGCATGGATGCTGCAACAATAAAGTCAAGCGTATAAATCACAAATTCCATGTTGGGATTTAATTTCAACAGAAATTTCATTTCCTGTTCCATGCTTGCAGAAGCAACCAGCATTGTTACATCCGGAATCGGCAGTCCTGCAAAATTCTTCTCATCTACATGGTCGATAATAGTAACATTATTAAGTCCAAACTGTCCTACATTATCCTCTAATGTTCTTCTGTCACCTGAATTATATTCTACCGCGATAACCGTGCCTTCTCCATCCATAATGGCTGCTTCCACAGCAATGGACTCCCCCGAAATGACACAGATATTTTTCCCTTCATTGATTTGCATTTTAGAAAGAATAATAGCTCGGATTTCTGATCCGACATAACGAACAGACCCCGTTGCGAACTCTCGGTTATCCATACCAAATTTCAACGTACTTCTGGCATTCGGATTACAGATAAGCATTCCGGCTGATGCATTGATACCTCTGTCAATCATCTCTGCAACTTTATTCTGCCGAATCGGCCCTGTCGGTTCGCTTCCATCATTGTAAATCACCATGCACTCTCCAAGTCCCGCATCATACATGCGGTAAAAGATGTCCGGGTGCCCAGCCTCGGTAAATACCAACACTGTTCTGTGTGCTTCCACAGTCGGAATAATATTTTTATTTTTTCTGGTGATATCCAAAATCTTTACATGCTCCAAATCCACTTCCGTGTTGTCTGAAAAATACTCAAGCCAAGCTAAAACATGTGAATTGCTAAACATCCTGTTCTCCATAGGAATACCCCCTTAAAATATTATTTTTCACTGAATGCATCCATAATTTGATTTGCAACATAAACACCACTCGCAGATGCATGCGAAAGCGAATGTGTGACACCGCTTCCGTCACCGATAACAAACAGACCTTTATACTTCGTCTCAAGATGCTCATCCAGCTTTACTTCCATGTTATAGAATTTAACCTCCACACCATAAAGCAATGTATCATCATTCGCAGTTCCGGGTGCTATTTTATCCAGTGCATAAATCATTTCAATAATTCCGTCCAGAATTCTCTTGGGAAGTACCAGGCTCAGATCACCGGGAGTAGCTGCAAGCGTAGGACGAACTGTGCCTTCATCAATACGCTTCTGATTACTTCTTCTTCCTCTTTCCAAATCTCCAAAGCGCTGTACAATCACCCCGCCCCCAAGCATATTGGATAGTCTCGCAATGCTCTCACCATAACCATTGCTGTCCTTAAACGGCTCTGAAAAGTGTTTCGCAACCAAAAGTGCAAAGTTGGTATTCTCTGTACGCATTTTGGGATCGTCAAAGCTGTGTCCGTTTACTGTCACAATGCCATTGGTATTCTCGTTTACTACACTTCCATACGGATTCATGCAGAAAGTGCGTACCCTATCCTCAAACTTCTCGGTTCTATACACAATCTTGCTCTCATAGAGCTGATCAGTCAGATGAGAGAAAATAACTGCCGGGAGTTCCACTCTCACACCGATGTCAACACGATTGGAATTTGTCGGAATATCCAGCTCCTCACAAACTTTTTCCATCCATTTACTGCCACTTCGGCCTACAGAAACAATACAGTATTTACATTCCACACTATCCTCTTTATATACAACCCTATAACCGTTCTCGGTAATTTCAATTTTTTCGACGGGAGTATGGAAGTAAAAATCGACCTTATCCTTGAGTTCATTATATAAATTGCCCAATACGATATAGTTCACATCAGTTCCCAGATGGCGAACCGATGCATCCAGCAATGTCAGCTTATTCTGCATGCAAAGTTTTTTAAACTCGCTTCCCGCAGTTGAATACATCTTGGTTCCCTCACCACCATAAGCCAGATTTATTTCATCCACATATTTCATCAGCTCAGTCGCTTTGTCTTTTCCGATATACTCATGCAAAGTTCCACCAAAGTCATTCGTAATATTGTATTTTC
>JAILPF010000535.1 GCA_024699575.1 Acetatifactor sp.
AGAAGGAGAAATTGCAGTAAAAGGCGGGTTGCCGGGACAGACCGTCCGGGTGCGTTTAAATAAAAAAAGAAAATCGAAATGGGAGGGACGGCTTTTAGAAGTGGTAAAGCCATCTGATTTAGAAACCAGACAGCCGGTTTGCAAAGAATTTGGACTTTGCGGGGGTTGTACCTACCAGACATTTTCTTATGAAGAACAGTTAAAGTTGAAAGCAGCACAGGTAAAAGAACTGTTGGATAATGTGGTTAAAGGGGACTACGTGTTTGAGGAAATCCTTGGCAGTCCAAGGGAATGGAACTATCGTAATAAGATGGAGTTTTCTTTTGGAGATGACAGAAAAGACGGACCATTGACTCTGGGATTGCACAAGAAGAACAGTATGTATGATGTGGTTACGACCGGAGACTGTCAGATTGCGGACCCGGATTTTACATTGGTTTTAAATTGTGTACTGGAGCATTTTACAGCCCTTGGTACAGACTTTTATAAAAAAATGAGCCATGAAGGGTATCTACGACATCTTTTAATCCGTCGTGCAGTAAAAACCGGAGAAATGTTAGTTAGTATTATTACTTCCTCACAGGAAGTAATAGATATGAAGCCTTTGGTAGATAAGCTGCTTACGCTGCCGCTTACCGGTGTTCTAAAAGGAATTTTGCATATTACGAATGACAGCCTTGCGGATGTTGTACAAAGTGATAAGACAGAAATTCTGTATGGAGAAGATTTCTTTTATGAAGAACTTTTGGGGCTGAAATTTAAAATTTCAACCTTTTCTTTCTTTCAGACGAATTCGCTGGGAGCGGAGGTTTTATATAGTAAAGCCAGAGAATACATTGGAGATACTAAGGATAAATTGATTTTTGATTTATATAGCGGTACAGGAACGATTGCACAACTTATGGCACCGGTTGCAAAAAAGGTCATAGGTGTGGAAATCGTAGAAGAGGCAGTACTTGCTGCCCGCGAAAATGCTGCTCTTAATGGGCTTAGCAACTGCGAGTTTATTGCCGGTGATGTGTTAAAGGTTTTGGATGAAATTGAGGATAAACCGGATTTGATTGTGCTTGACCCGCCACGTGATGGTATTCATCCGAAAGCTCTGAAAAAACTTTTGGATTATGGGGTTGAGAATATGGTTTATATCTCCTGTAAACCAACCAGTCTCGCAAGAGATTTGGAGCCATTTCAGGAGGCAGGATATCATGTGGTAAAGGTGTGCTGTGTGGATATGTTCCCGCAGACAACGGGAATAGAGACAGTTTGTTTGTTGATTAACCAAAATGCAAAATTCGGAATATCCGTTGATAATAAGGAAGCTGGTTATGATCATTAATACAGGACAAAGAACTGATATACCGGCTTTTTACGCTGAATGGTTTTCAAACAGAATAAAAGAAGGAGTTGTCTGCGTTCGCAATCCCTACAATCCGAGTCAAGTCAGCCGGTATCGACTGGATCCGTCCGTTGTGGATGTGATAGGATTTTGTACCAAAAATCCTGCACCTATGTTTCCTTATATGGATTTACTAAAGGATTTCGGGCAATATTGGTTTGTGACTTTGACATCCTATGGTCGGGATATTGAGCTGAACGTTCCTGATAAACATCGTCTGATAGAGGATTTCAAGACATTATCAGATTTGGTGGGAGTGGATGCTATAGGATGGAGATATGATCCCATTTTTTTGTCTGAAAGATATACAATGGAGTATCATTTACATGCGTTCAGGCAGATAGCAGAAAGCCCTGAAGGGATATACGAAGACGGTGGTGATTAGTTTTATTGATCTGTATCCGAAAGTCAGAAAGAATTTCCCGGAAGCAAGAGAGGTTTCACGAACAAACAGATTAATGCTCGGGAAAGAGATGATAAAGATTGCATCGGAATGTGGAATGATAGTAAAGCCTTGTGCAGAAGGTGATGAACTTGCCGAGTATGGAGCTGACTGCAGCGGGTGTATGAAGATTAGCGATTATGAAAAGGCAATTGGTAAAAGACTGATTGCACCAAAGAAAAAGGGTGCCAGAGCTGAGTGTGCCTGCTATTTATCCTGCGACATAGGAGTTTATAATACCTGCTTGCATCTTTGCAAATACTGTTATGCAAACGCTGAACCGGCAGTAATATGTGCACAGAACAAATTGCATGATCCTGCTTCTCCGTTCCTGCTTGGAAATTATATGGATGGAGATAAGGTTCATGAAGTACCACAGAAATCATGGATAGACATGCAGGAGAGCCTCTTCTGACTATAAGGAAAATTGGACAATAGCCATTTCTTCCTGTGTGAATCCGAGCTCATGCTAACTAAATAGTATAAAGAAGGAGAAGAAAATGTCAAACAATAAGGAAAACTATCAATACAGACCAGTGTTGTTTTTTACATTGGCATATCTTTTTACCTGGATTTTTTGGATTCCGGCAATTTTTGTATCGGAAAATATCGGAGCATTACTGATGATTATAGGTCTGCTTGCACCGGCAGTTGTTTCAACAGTGTTTGTTCTTGTATCGGGCTCGGAAGCTTTGAAAAAGGATCTTAAGAATAAGATAGTCGGATTTTACAAAGTTAAGTGGAAAAATGTTTTTCTGGCTGTCGTTGTTTTTGCAGTTATTGTTGTTTGTTCTATTCTTTTATCAACACTCTTTGGACAGTCTCTTAAACAGTTTTCCTTTACAGAGGCCTTTTCTTTTACCGGTGTTGGTATTGGGAGTGCATTAATAACAATAATGCTTGCATCCATTATAGAAGAGGTGGGGTGGAAAGGTTATTGTGAGGACTCGATTGGAAACTATATGACATGGTTTTGGGAATCTATGATTTTTGGCGCTATCTGGTCACTCTGGCATCTTCCGTTACTGTTTATAAAGGGGACATATCAGGCGGGACTTATGGTAAATCCTTTGTATGTAATCAACTTTTTTGTCAGTGCAATCCCTCTCGGATTCATCATCACCTGGGTATATCTGGTGAGTGACCGCTCGATTCTTGCATGCATGATTTTCCATTTATTTGTTAACTTCATGCAGGAAAAGATAGCCATGACACCAGAGACAAAATGTGTTGAAACCATAGTTATTATAGTAGCGACGGTAATCCTTGTAATACTCCAAAAAGATATGTTTTTTGAAACAAGGCATGTGGGCAGATTATTGAATGAAGTGTCAGATAACCGGGAACCGGCGGAATAAAAAAATTGAGTATCGTCAAGAACTCTT
>JAILPF010000543.1 GCA_024699575.1 Acetatifactor sp.
GTATCAAATCAGAAGAGGGATAATCATTTTAGGAGGAGAGTATAGATGAAATATTACAGGGTTCACACAGCAGATGAGGCATATCTTACCAAGCAGCCCAGAGGCATTTTTGCTGCAATCGGGAAGTTGGTGGATGCGAAGGTACTATCGGAAGAAGAAATAAAAGAGTATTGGAAAAATCGTGAATACTTTGAGAAAGTGCTTCCGGTGCCACCTTTTTATGAACAGGGCAATCCGGATGGTGCAGTCACATGGTTTAAGGACACGACGGAGGGAAACCATATCTATGAACAAATGACTTTCTACCGAGACATGGCAGCAAAGTACGGACTGAAGCTTTTCATGTCAGAGACAACTGAGATTCCCGGAGAAGTAATCTATGAGGATGATTATCAGATTGCAGTGAAAAACACAAGAAAAGATTTGCAGTATGCCACGAAAGAGATTTAATGCATGCATCACCTTTTTGATTGAGCTTGACTGAGATATATTATATAATATTTTTGTATGAGGAAACTATAGTTTGGCACTGCAGAAAGGAGAAAAGTATGAATAATGATTTTTCACTGGCCTTAGGTATTGTTGACTATTTTAATCCCATTCTAATGACAATTTTCTTTTTTTATACTGTCAGAAAAGTTAAGAAGGAAATTGCAACAAAGTTTTTTATACCGTACATATGCGGTTATGTTCTGGTTTTGTGTGCAGGATTTATGATACCGACTTATAAGTGCGTTGTGGGACTTACCGATCTGGAATTTGAGCTCCCGGTGAAATTTGTTACAGTAACGAACATTGGATTCATGATAGCAGGATTTTCAATTTTCCTTGGAACATTGAAAGTGAATCAAAACAAAGTATTGTCTGTTATTTCCCCGGTTTCTTTATTTAATTCATTCATAGTCATTTTTGGCGCTGCAGGGCTGATACTGATTTATGTATCCTATATAAAACTTGCTTTGCGGAAACAGAGGAAGATCGCGATTGTATTTTTTGCATATTCTCTGCTGGTGACGTTGGGACTCGCGTTTGTGGGAGCAGCACTTGATGAAACACTTGCTTTAATTCACTGGATTGAAGAAATAGTAAATATTTCAGGTATGCTGGCTTTATGTATAGGTGGATATATGCTGTTTAAAGAAAAAATGCCGAATTAAGACAAGGCTGATACAGAAAAAGCACAGCAAAAGATATTGACTTTGGAACATTATTTTGATAGGATGAAGCCAATAAAATAAATAAGAAAGCGAGGTAGTCTTATGCGTGAAGAGAGAAGAGAGATTGTAACTGAATATAGTAGGATGACCTCGGTTTTCAATTTATAATACGTATTATTTTGGTATCATTGCATTTAAA
Organism: Acetatifactor sp.; assembly: GCA_024699575.1. GTDB lineage: Bacteria > Bacillota > Clostridia > Lachnospirales > Lachnospiraceae > Acetatifactor. Next base: position 1,357 of record JAILPF010000543.1, read on the forward strand.
AACCGTGGCTTTTTTGTCACGGTTTTCTTTTGCCTGAATTTGATAAAATAAATCATCTGAGGTCTCCGTATTATCTGTAATTAGTTGAAAAAAGGAAAAAGAAAGATGGGGAAATCAAAGATGAATAACAACATTATTATCAGAAAAGAAACAAAAGAAGATTATTATCATACAGAGCACATGGTAATGCGTGCCTTCTGGAACATTCACGGACCTGGGTGTAACGAACATTTACTTGTCCACAGCTTGCGGGAAGCCGAAGAATATCTGCCACAGCTAAGCAGAGTTGCGGAATATAACGGTCAGATTGTCGGAGCAATTTTTTACTCGGGGGCAAAGGTTGTGGATGAGAAGCAAGAGCATGAGGTTCTTACCTTTGGACCGCTTGCGGTGGAACCCACCTGCTTCAGTATGGGGATTGGAAGCATGCTTTTGGAGACCACGCTTAGTCTTGCAAAAGAAGCCGGATATAAGGGAATCGTCATCTGTGGCGAACCGGAATATTATCCAAAGCATGGTTTTGTTACCTGCGATCATTTTGGGATTGTGCATCCTGCGTTTGGAAATTCAGATGCCTTCATGGCATATCCACTCAATGAAGGATTTGAAGAAATACATGGAAAATTCTATGAAGCTCCGGTGTTTGAGGAGTGCGAGGATGAAGCGAAAACAGAAGAATTTACAAAGAAATTCCCTTATTACAAACCGCTAACCCTCTCCTGCCAGTGGCTTCACAAGGAGAGGCTGGGAAGAATATCCGGGATTAGAAAGAACAGCTATACGATACTGTTTTGGGAAAAGAATATTCCGGCAAAGCTGAAGGGTAGCTTTTATGGTCAAGAGTCAGATAAATTGCCGGTTGTCGGGGATTATGTGACATTTGAATATAATCCACTGGGAGACTCTGTGATTGTATCAGTCTGTGAGAGAACAAGCTTTTTGCAAAGACCTGACCAGGCCAAGACCGGTGTGATGCAATATATGGTTTCCAATGTGGATTATCTGTTTATCGTCACATCCTTAAACGAGGACTACAGCTACAATCGAATCGGCAGATACGTAAGTATCGCGCTTCAAGGGGGAGCGGTTCCTGTGGTTGTGTTGACGAAGTCAGACCTTTGCAACAATGTGGGCAGATATGTGTCTGAGGTGGAAACCATCTCTGAAAAGGTGAGAGTACATGCCATTTCGGCCTTATACGACATTGGCATTGAGGAACTGAAAGAATACTTCCAACCCGGTGTTACTATCTGCCTTATGGGGTCCTCCGGGGCAGGAAAATCTACACTGCTAAATGCGATATGCGGTGAAAATATAATGAAGACCATGGAGGTCAGAGAATCTGACTCCACAGGAAAGCATACCACCACGCACAGACAGCTGATTTTGCTGAGAAATGGAGTTTCCATTATCGATACTCCGGGTATGCGTGAAGTCGGTATGGCGGATGTGGAACAGGGGATAGACACTACCTTTGCAGATATTCGAAAGCTGGAAGCAACTTGCAAGTTCAGCAACTGCAGACATGACACGGAACCGGGGTGCGCTGTGAAGGCTGCGATTGAAAGAGGAGAACTATCGTATGAAAGATTCAGGCTATATCAAAACCTGAGTGCCGAGAATACAAGGAATTATGCCAAGAAGAAAGAGATTTCAAAATGGGCTAAAGAGTATAAAAAGAACAAGAACAGGAAGGTATGGGAAGAATGAATTTAGGTGAGTATTGTGAAAAAGCTCAGGAGGGGCTTTACAGAGAATTCTGGAATGAACAGCGGGGAGTAT
>JAILPF010000577.1 GCA_024699575.1 Acetatifactor sp.
GCTATCAATTTGAAATCATCGCTGTTTTCCAAATAGATGTTCAGGTCACCGGTATTGGAATATGAGATGCCATCCACACGGGAAAAAGCATTGGGTCCGATGCCGATAACATCTGTATCTGCTTTTCGTAATTTATAATCGAGACACTCAAAACCCTCTAAACCAAAGCAATAAGGTAAGTACTCCACAAATCCCTTTGCTTCAAGCCTTTCTTTCACGTACATATAGGCTTTTTGGATATCCGGCAGAAATCTGTTTGAGTTATTCAGATACTCCGGGTGCTCCTCATAAAGCTTTTTAATTACAGAATCCTTTTCAATTCTCAGTGGATGAAGAGTTATCTCTTTTGCACCATGGAAATCACAGAGAGTATGTATCTCTTCCTCCAGATTAGCTTCATTTTGTCCCGGTAAGCCTATACCTAGGTCATAGTTTACATTGTCAAAATGGTTCTTCAGAAAGACGGGCAGTGTCCGGTCCATGGCATTATCCGTCTTTTTATGACCCAGGAAATTATGAAGAAAATAACTGTTGGTCAGATAGTCGATACTTATTCTGTTGATACCCTTTTCAAGATATACCGGGAAATAATTGTCATTTAGTTTTCCGGGGAAAACCTTCAGACTTATCTCTGCGTCGCTACTAACAGTAAACTGCTCTTTTATATTTGATAATATTTCTCCGATAACATTTGGCCTGATTGAACCCGGTACACCTCCGCCAAAGTAAATACTCTTAACTCTATAATCATCCTTATAGCTTTCATCAAAGCTTTTTATTTCCTTTATGATGGCTCTATAGAAAGCTTCTCTTTGACAGTCTTCTATCATGTGATTCCTGACATCGCAGAAAATACAGCTGTTGGTACAGTAGGGAATATTTATATATAATCTCAAATCCTTCATATCAGTCTCCATTCAGCCGCCTTCGGCTCGTGGCACAAATAGCCATAAAATCTATTTTTTACACCACACCTTTTCGATATGAAAAGAATAGTATATTTAATTATGCTTTTCAACTTGGTAAAATATTATCTATATACATAAATAACAGGGCGGGAGTTTCATGGACATCAAGCAGCTTAGATATTTTGTAGAAGTAGCCAAACACAGGTCAGTTCAGAATGCGGCTGACGCACTATTTGTAAGCAGACAGTGCATCAGTAAGAGCATTCAGAATCTGGAAAGATCCATCAATCATGATCTGTTTCTTCGTTCCAACGAAGGCATGGAGCTAAGTGAAGCCGGAATGAAGTTTTATTCAAGAGCCGAGGAAATAGTTTCGGCTTTTGATGATTTATCTTCGGAAATGAGATCATGTGATGTGATAAGAACAAATCTAAATATCTGTATACCGGAAACACTGCAATCGTTTTATCAGAGAAAGATAGATGAGTTTGAGGATAAATACAAAAACTGCTTATTAAATCTGACGGTTTGCAAGGATGCAAGGGCACATGATCTGTTTTCAAAAAGAGAAGTGGATCTGATAATCACCTGGAATGATCAGAGTAATACGAAATATGTTTTTGATACGGTTACACTGTACGAGCCCTATGTTGCGATGTCCAAAAAGAATCCCTTATCTCGAAAGAAAAAGGTGACTGCTGAAGATCTGAAGGGGTTAAAGCATGTCTATTATTCCGACGGCTATCCAAAGAATTTATTCATGAAGTTTTTCTCAAAAGAAGATGCCTTAGTCATGGATGATATGTTGATGATATATTCTCTGATCTATGAAAATAAGGCAGTATTTCCGTTGCCTGGGATAGCTGTCACAAATTTTGTCAAAGATATCGTATACCTTCCTGTTGAAGGATATTCAGGAAATGCTTTTGGGACAAAAGCAATGGTAAGCGAAGAAGTTCTGATGAATCCGCTGAAAAAAACACTATGTGTAGCCTTGATAAATAAACTGAAGGAAGCTGTGTGATTTTTACACTCAGCTGTCAACTTTTGGTTGCGGCGGAGAAGCTACTATTTGCTACTCAAGCTAAACCTACACTCTTATAATTTAATGATATAAGTGTCATAAGTCGTCCTTCACTTGTGCTTGAAAAAAAGTTGAGGATAGACTTCATGACCGAAGTGGAACGTAGACGCGAGAGCGCATCGCGCGAAGCGGTCCGATATTGATTTTTGATACTCATATCAATTTATAGGAGGGAGTGGAACCCATGGCTAAAAATTTATCAAGAAGAGAATTTTTAAAGGGGGCGGCTGCCGGCGCAGCAGGCCTTGCAGCCAGCAGCTTTTTGAGCGCTTGTGTCGGAGATATTCCGGAAGTTGAAGTTAAGCCTGCAGAAACCGGTGAATCTGCAAATTCAGAGTCATCTCAAGCTCCGGAAACAACAGCAGCTGAGAAGTCCGTACCGGCTTCAAATTCCGGTGATTTTGTATTAAACGCCGAGAATTATAATAAAACAAAATGGAGCTTCGAAATTCCGCCGGAGCCGATTCCGGATTCAGAAATCAAAGAAACCATTACACATGATATTATCATCATCGGTGCAGGAATGGCCGGCCTGGTGACTATGTGCAGTGCCATGGAAAAGGGTGCCGACTGCTATATGTTCAGTGCGTCAACACGTCCTTATTCCCGTGGCGGAAGCAATCATGCCATCGGAAGTAAATATCAGAAGGCTAAAGGGGTTAAATACGATCCTGAAATTGCAAGAGAAATAGTAAAGGCTGAGCAAACGGCAGGAACCTACTTCATGGATAAGAAGAAGTGGGAAAGATGGATCAATAATTCCGCGGAATCTATTGACTGGACTATTGATAAGATGGCTGCGAAAGGCCTGAAGGCGTCTTTGGAGCCGGGATACTGGGATCCGGACGGAACTTTAACAGTACCTCATGCTTCTCATAATTTCTATAATGATGAACAGCCTTTTGGTGCTTTATTTGGAGCTCCGATGCAGGCACAGGCCTATGCGGACACCATAACGGATGATCTGCACGGAACAATTGAGTATGAAACCGTTGCCAAATATCTGATCCGTGAAGATAACAATACAGGCAGAGTCAGTGCGGTTGTTGCTCAGAGAAAAGATGGCTCATATGTAAAGTATGTAGGTAGAAAAGCAATAGTAATGGCAACAGGTGACTTCTCAACAAATCACGATA
>JAILPF010000580.1 GCA_024699575.1 Acetatifactor sp.
ATATATTTTCCCCCAAATACCTTTTCGATTATGCCTATCAATATATTCCTTAGGAGCCTTACAGAATAGAGAATTATCAACTTCGTTTGTTCCGTTTTCACATATCGGTATCAATTTTTTTGAAAGATTGTCATATATTCCTCTTTTATTTAGCAATTTTTCTTCAATATTAAAGCTATGAATACCTTTTATCGTCGCCATACTTGTCAAAAGCCTATCATAACAATATCCATGATTTGGTCCCTTAACAATTATCATGTCAACATTTCGATTCATAATACGCTTTACAACAGCATATCCCCTATAAAAAGTGTATTTCGCTATTTGATAATCAGCAATCTCTCTATTAGTCGCATTTTCAATTTTAAGTTGAGCCTCCCATAAATCAGCTAAGTCATTGTATTCAAACCCGCTTAAGTCATCATTATTCCAAAAATCCAATTCGTGATATGTATTTTTAATCCTATCATTATTACACAATGAATCATTTAGGCTCACCGTAACCAGAGCCTCAATAATCCAATCTGTTTCACTTAAAACAAAAGGTAATATTTTCAGTTCATTATCAACCAACACTATACTTAACAATTATTTTTCTCCATTCATCAGCTACATTACTATCCTATAAGAGTCATGTTGAAATGATTATATAATTCACGAATTACCCCATAACCACCTTTTCTTGATGACTTCCAATATGCCATATTGAACACTTCTTTTTCAGCGTCTGCAGGGGCACCTGTCATACCAGCCACTTCGAACGCTAGCAAATCATTAGCATCATTTCCAATAAACATAACCTCAGATGGATCTATTCCTTTTCCCTTGCAGTATTCCAGTAATGTTTTACCTTTATCCTCCACACCATATATTACTTCTATTCCCAGCTTCCTTGCCCTCGCCTCAACTACCATATTCTTTTCTGTCGAAATAATTACTTGCAAGTACCCCTGTTCTTTCAGCCTTGCTACTGCATATCCATCAGATCTATTAACAAATACCGCTTCATTGCCCTCTTCATCAACAAGAACGCGGTTATCAGTCATTACACCATCAAAGTCATATGCTATACATTTGATTTGTTTAAGTTTTTCTTTATAATTCAAATCAGACAATTTTGTAGCAATCTCCCATCAGTTTCATATCACATTCATCAACACATTTTATTCTATCCTTAGCTATCAAGTGTTGGTATCTGAACTTCTTATATTCTTCTCCATCCCATATCTCCTTTAAAGTCTGCTTATTTGTGTCGCCCAAAATAATTTCATTATTAAAATCTTCCATGCACATTGTGGCTTCGCCGTTAGACTTAATCGTCATCGTCATCCACGGATGTTTACAGATTTCAGACCAGTGTATTGATTTTGTACCATGAAAGTCCTTACGATACCATTGACAATCTTCCGACTTTAGATAGATGTACACATCAAGATTCTGGAACGCATCCAATAACTTGTCAAAATCCTCTTTTTGATGCATTCGATTTAAATCAAGCATTGTGATCACGATTGTAGTTTGAAGTTTATGTTCCTTTTTGTACTCTAACACTTGCCTAATCTTCTTATAACTCTCTGTAAAATTTGATGCCTCGCCTCGTATCTTCTTATGCTCCTCATCATCCACAGACTCTATACTATATTTTATGTAGTCCAATCCAGCATCAAGCATTTCATAAGTACGCTCCAAATTTATATTGGAAGGATTACACGAAAAATACGAATAGAACCCACGCTCATGAAGTATTCTTACATACTCAGCCATATGCTTATCAAGTAATGGATCACCATACCCATGAAGCTGGATAACTTTGGGAATAACATACAAGAAGAAATGGTTTTCGCTCATCTCTCCTTTTGATCCTTTCTCAAGTTCGATATCCTCTTTAATGCCGTATGTCTCTTCACAGAATTGTTTCCACTTCTCCCAATCAGATTCACTATGGGGGTTAATCTGATTAACGATGTTTATAAATGTTTCTCGATTAATATCTTCTATCTTTCGAGTCATCATCGTAGTTCTTGGGCACATCTTACACCGCATATTACAGCGGTTAGTTGTCTCAATATTATATACTACTGGCTCTGGGCTTCTTATTTTTTCAAGCCATTCTGTCATTTCCTGAACAGAATAAATTTTGTCAGATTCCAGAGAAGATTGTAATTTATGAAATTTCATGTAATAATTAATATCTAACATTGCTTTCAGTTATATCCCACTTGCATCATTTACCTATATTTCTCAATTAACTTATTCAAGATATCAGCCTTCTGTTTCGCCAGCTCCAAATCACGATAATTAGTTTTCATCTGCATAATCTGCTTCTGAACCCTCTCCGCCACTGGGCACAACCCTTCATGATATTCAACATTTTCATATACACTCGGTAGTCTCTTTGCAAACACCTTATCACTAATAACCGGCTCCAGATACGGAACACTCCATGCTCCATAGTATCCATCACCGCCCATTTTTACATATTCCTTTCTAAAATCAGCCCAAGATATACCAAGCTTTTCTTCACCTAAATATCTAACACCCAGCGAGTAATATGTATTTACGTATCCATCTGGCGTATGTTGAGGAATCAGAAAGTCACAATCCCCTATCGCATCAATAAATACTTTTGCACTGTCTTTTCTCAGCTGCACTAACTCATCCACACGTTCCAACTGTGCATATGCTACAGCCGCAGTGAATTCTGGCATTCTGTAATTCCATCCCAACGAGTCATGCCTTTTATAAGCAGGGTTCTGAAACATATCTGCATTAAGTCTTACTCGACCATCTTCCGCACGCAGATTCTTGAAACCATGTCCTCCAAGCTTACGGCACTTTTCAGCATATTCCTCATTGTCTGTGAGAATCATGCCACCTTCACCACATGAGATGTGTTTTGTGTTTTCAAAGCTGAAGCTGGCAATATCTCCTATTGTTCCAAGAGTTCGCCCTTTATATGTACTCAGTACAGCCTGTGCATTATCCTCTATCACTGCAATATTATGTTTTCTTGCAATTTCTAAAATTCTGTCATAATCAGGAGAAAGACCATAAAGAGCAACGGCTATGATTGCTTTGGTTTTTGGAGTAATCAATCTTTCCAGTTTGTCCGGATCAAGATTAAATGTATCTTCATCAATATCGCAATATACAGGGATTGCATTGGCGTGAAATGTTGCTGTAGAATCCATAATTACAGTCAATGCAGGAGATATGACTTCATCACCAACACCAACGCCCACGGCTTCAAGTGCTGCATGAAGTGTAGAAGTACCTGAATTAAACGCAACACCATACTTAGTTCCTATTCTCTTCGAGAACGCCTGCTCAAGTCCTATCGTCCAACTACCACCTGTAGCTGACCACGATTCACCTTCAAGGACTTTTTCTAAATACTTAAGTTCATTTCCTAAATACTTCGATGGATTCTTTAACTCTGACATTTTACGCCTCTTTCAATTCCAAATGAGTCCTCTTTTTCTGATTTTCAAGGAACTCCTGTTGTCTTCCTATGTTTATCTTTGCAACCTCCGGGTTGTCATTTAACCACTCAGCAATTATATCGAGTCCAACATCATTATCCTTTGCATCAAAATGCTCAAAGACTTTACTAAAAAATTCGTAATCCTCTGGGTAATCTAATGTGCATCTTATTCTGTCATTAAAGTAGATCGGATCAACATCCTCAAGTACCCCAGTCTTAAACAATCCTGTATCTTTAAAATACGTCCACATCATCTCCGTATCATCTGTATCCTTTATCTCGCATACTTTTGACAACGCTTTAGCCGTGAATGCATACGTAAAAGCTCCACAAATCAATCCTTGAGGTGCTTCGATAAAATCTAAGCCTCGACTCTCTATCTGCTCTGCTCCTTTGTCAAGAAGTTTCGGCTCACAAAAAAGGTCATCCCCATCAAATGTAACAATATAATCTATGTCATATTCCTTGGCAGCCCCATTCCATCTTTCCAACTTATCCTTAAGGCTACCACGGAATGCCTTCACTCCCATCTTCAGAGAAATCTGCTCTATTTCATCATCGACATCTCTGGTAGTTGTACAGACGATAATTTCATCAAAGCATTTAGCAAGCTTCGCTCTTTTTATTATCATCTCCATTACTTTACTACCATACATATCACGAACAGCTTTATCAGTCAGACGACTTGAATCTTTTCTGATGGTAATAAATATCGCTTTCCTTACTTTATCTGCCTTATCTACTTTCTTTGCTTCATTCATTCCAAACACCCCGAAAGACATCACACACCGCGAAGTTTCTTTCGAACCTCACGTTCTGCATCATTTACAAACCTAACACCATTTCCCAACATTTCGCTGATGGTTCGTACCCTCCCCGCAAGCATTCCCATAGCTGCTACTTCGAGACTTGCCTTCTGATCAGTCCCCCACATCTCGTGTGATAAAGTAACATGTCTTTCTATTACTTTTGCCCCTAAAGTAACGGCGACAACTGTCGGCTCAAGATCTTGTTCATGTCCGCTATACCCTACTACACAGTGATATCTTTCCTTGAAAGTTTT